>JAMOOB010000057.1 GCA_027066265.1 Desulfurococcales archaeon | reverse complement strand
CACCTCACCGTCTCTACGCTTCGTAGAACGGTGATAAGCTTTCGGTATCGCTACCTAGGAATGGATGCGTAGGGAACGCTTGCTAGCGATTTTCTCGATCTTGACAACGATGTCGGGAGCGATCTTCCTGATGCACTCATCGACGAGCTTCCTTCCATCGCTAGAGAGAACCTCGTTAACGGCGGTTCGCACCACGGTTGCGAAGGATTCCTTGGGTAGCCCTAGTTCTCTCAGCTTCTCCTCCGCTTTGCTATAGCATTCTGTAGCCAACGCGGAGACGTCCCTCAGTCTGAAGTCCATCGATATCGCTAGCGGTAGGATTGCACAGAGCTTTTCAACGTTCTCCGGGGTCGGCTCGAACTCGACGATCAGCGTGTTCTCATCCATCGAATAGCTCTTGATGGGGACGAACCTCTCTATAAGTTTCAGGAGCACGTTCTTGACATCCTCGTCCGTATCGAAGTACTTGAGCACGCCCCTAGCAAGGTCTATCCTTGCAGCGTGCCCCGGCGCCGTTCCCAGACGCATCCACACCTCCTCGTCGCTGATCCCTATCATACTGTGTGCAACGTCTTCCCCCGCCACGACGAAGCTCGCATCCCTCCTCGACTTCTCGATCATCAGGTTCAAGGTCTCCAGAAACGCTCTCGCCCACCTCGTCGCGTACGGATTGGATGTCAGCACGATGTATCCACGATTCAGGGTGCTCAACACATCGAGAACCTTGTGGTACGCAGCCGTAGCGCTGTTGACAAGGTTGCACCATTGAGAAACGTTTCCCCACGCAACGCCTCCAAGACCGGCGTTCCTAAACGCTTTATCTACGCGTCGCATCAACTCCACGGTTTCGGCGGATGGAGCGGGAACACCGTGCTCGGCATCGCGCTTAATAGCTTCGAAGAGCTTTCGAAGCATCTCTATGCACTCGATCAGGTTCTTGGGAACGTAGGAAGCAACCTCGCTCTCCTCGATACGCTTCCTAATCGATTGAAGAGCGTCGAGAACGCGATCGCTCCACTTAGCGATATCGCTCAGCCTATGGAAGATCTCTAGGGGAGAGGCTGCTAGCTCGTATGCTAGCTCTCTACCGCGCTTCTCAAGATCGTAGAGTTTACGGATCTCGTCAGCATTGAAACCAAGGATTCTGCGCTCCAGAGCCGTTGCACCGAGTTGCCTACTCTTGGCACGAACATTCTCGAGAGCGACTCTAGCAATGGATTCGTGCTCCTCGATGAAGCCCTCCGGCAGATCCTGCACGCTACGCATCGTCATCATTAGCGACGCTATCATTGTTACGAGATCCTCGTACAGGTAATCCACGACTTTATCGAAGTCGTCGAAGATGTACGCAAGCAACCTATCGTTGTTGATGGGAGGCAACACGTGGAGACCATCACTACACACCACAGCTACGCATACCTTGGGACGTTCACCGAATGCAACGATCCATGCGTACCTCCAACGATGATCTTCGACTATGCTACGAGGATAGAGACCTATCGAGTAAACGATCTTGGTAGCGAAATGCGCGGAGAGCTTCCGCACTACATCAATGATCGCGCTCTTCCGCACGCCGAGATGCTGTAGCTTTTTCAACGCATCTCCTAGCCTACGTTGCAACGCATCGAAAAGGGCTCTGTAGAAGATCACGGTTACAGGTCTAGGCTCAGCAACGATGCCTTCGCGCTCTGCAACTCTAATGAGTGCACGCTCGAGCTCGAGCTCCACAGATGCTCCACGTAGCTGATCGAGAAGATCTTCCGCAACCCCAGCATCTCCAGCAACAACAGCTAAGCGTCGCCCATCATATACAGCACTACCACAAGAAACATCACCATCCAAACCAAGGTAGAGACGAATAACACGAACCACTCAGCTCACCAAAGAACGCATGAAAGCAAGCGATATTTAGCACTTATTCAAAAAGGAAAGCGAAGCAAATAAACAGAACAAATAGAAAGCCATAAAGGAGAAGAGATCCCAGAACCATGACTACGCACTACAATACCGCGCGGACAGCGTTAATGAACTGAGCAACATCTCTAGCGTACCAGTACCTAAAGTTCTTCAGCCACGGTGCTTCCTGCGATGGTGGAACCAGTATGAACCTAACGTTCTTTACGAGTCCCAGCCTCTTCAGCTCCTCGATAATCTCGTCGTCAACGATATCGATACCGTCGCTGATGATTACGTATACCTCGTCCTTCCTACCGCGCCTGATGACCTCCTTCAGCGCTTCCTCGATCCTCGTACCACCGTCCGCTCGTATCGTTAGCAACAGCTGAACTACCCTGGATCTCGACGCTTTCTCTAGCTCCGTATCGAAGAAGTACACGTCTCCGCGGTACTTCATCCATATCGCTAGCGCTAGCCCGCAAGCCATCGAGATCTTGGGAATGCCCGTGCCTGGCATGGGCTCAGCCATGCTCCCAGACTTATCGATGAAGATCACCGGCTTCAGCGTAGCGGATCTCTGGTAAACCATCACCTGCTTCTGCGCTAGCCTCAGCAAGAAGTCTAGCTTGAGGATCTCGCGAAGCTTCTCGTCCTCCACGGCTAGAGACGCAAGCTCGCTCGGAAGAACATCCTTTAGTTGCGACTCCCGCAACATCCTATCGACACCGCTGATACCTCCCCAAACACTAACAGTTTGCTGGTGTTGCAACGAAGTTGGCAGAACACTCATGAACTTCCTAAACATGTCGATAGTCGATCTCAGAAGCCTGACCCTCCTCCTAAACTCGTCTGGATCCCTCAAGAAAGTCCATATACTCAGCGCATCGTGGCTAAAACCAAAGCCTCCGGAACCAGCAATCATCTGCACAGCATCCATGCCGCTCTGCTTCAGCTCAGCGTACGTACTAGCATCCTGAAGCGTTGCCTCGATCGCAGCCACGGTTGCGGGAACGAGAATCTCTTGCAACACTTGCATAGCTTGCTGAACATCTTGCTGAGAAGCCCCGGAAGCACCGAGCTTTCGCCGTAATCGCTGATCCGACATATTGAGCACGCGTTCAACAGGCATCGACACCAGTTGATGAAGCGCTTTGTTCTGAGGATTATTCCTAGCCTGGTACCTTAGATAGTTGCCAACCTCCTTGACTAGGTAGTGAATGAACCTAGCCCCCGCCAAAGCGGCAAGATCTTGTGAACCGACGGTAACCTTGCTGATCTTCGTAAACTCTTCGGACTTCACCGCGCTACTAACAATCCTTTGCCACAGCGTTGGGTTCGCAACATTCTTCAGCGATCTCAGCACCACGTCGATGGGTTGGTAAAACATAAGGAAGCTGTCGTGAACCTGGTAACGCTTCGGCTTAATAACGAGGTTCTCGCGCTTCGCTAGAATGCCCAACGTTTTTTCCGTCATACTTATGCCGGGAAAGTACACGTCCATAGGCAGACCACGATAGATTCTATCAGTAAACGCGGATCGTTTGAGAAGCTCGCTCACGATCTTCGATTCAATCACTTTCTACACCTCAACGATTTCAGAGCTCCACGGATCTTTCGAACTTCTTCAGTTGCTCAATGATGTTGCTGAGCTTGTCGTAGTACTGCCTAGCAAGCCTGATGATTGCTTCGGCTCGCGGTTTCAGCCACGGTTTCTCGGACAGCCTATCAACATCG
>JAMOOB010000056.1 GCA_027066265.1 Desulfurococcales archaeon | reverse complement strand
GATTCCCAGTAGAATGGGTAGGTTGAATGCTATGAAGATCTTTACGAAGAGATTCATCGTAGTTTCCAACCTAGCAACGCGTTGACCAAGATCGTTCAACTCCTTCCTAACACTATCGATCTCTTCCTTCATTTCCTTTCTAAGCTTCTCAATCTCGTTTCTAAGAACTTCATCACTTTCCTTCATTTCTTTCCTAAGCTTCTCGATTTCTTGCCTAAGGCTATCGTCTCCACGCTTCATTTCATGTCTAAGTGCTTCGTCTTCCTCCTTCATCTCTTTCCTAAGACTCTCGATCTCTTCCTTCATTTCCTGCCTAAGCTTATCGATCTCTTCCTTCATTTCTTTCCTAAGGTTATCGATTCTTTGATCGATGTAGTTCCTAAGCTCGGCGATATCTTGTTTCGTAGCTACTTCGCGAAGGATTGCATTTGCAATCGCTAACCTAACCCTCCTACTCCTAACAATGGAAATAGCAAGCTCTTCAGCAAGAGCATCACGAAGATCTTCCCTAGAACGAAGCTCCTCCAACAACTTCTCGGCTATCGACATCTGCGCTAACCGATACCGTACAGCGCTGGGAAAAGATATAAGCGCTACGTAGATGTATTGATCGTTGGTTCACGATGATTGTAGCAACCGTGCTAGGCTCTTCATGGGCTCTACGAAGCTTCTCCAATCAGCGAAGCTCTTCCCTATCTCTAGCAGTCTATCCATGTAGAGTAGCGTAGCGATTCCGCTAACCATGCACGCGATCGTGAGTATTGCTAGCGTTAGGGCTATGCTCCTCGGAGTTCTCGATGCCTTATCTCCGTGGAATGGTTTTAGGCATAGGATGTACATAGCCTTGGCGTACCCTACGAAGCTCAATACGCTGGGTATGGCTGCTAGGAAAGCCCACGCGATTCCCAGCCCGCTAGCTATAGAGATGTACAGCAAGAGCTTTGCGAAGAACATGTTTAGCGGTGGTACGCCTCCTAGAGACATCATCGATACGGTGAACGGAATCCCTATCCATAGACACGCTCTTCCGGTACCCGCAAGCTCTTCGAAGTTCCTAGAGCCTATCCATCGAATCGCTAACCCTATGGATAGGAACGCCAATGCTTTGGCTATCGCGTGGTTCGCTAGGTAAGCGAGACCTACACCGATCGCTAGAGGTGTTGCTACGGAGATACAGCACATAGCTAGACCCATGTTCGCAATCGTGCTGTAGGCAATGAAGCGCTTCACGTCTCGCTCCACGAGCATTGCTAGGGATCCCAGGAAGGCGGTAACCATTCCGAGCACGAAGCCTAGCCTAAGGACTAGGTTAGCGATGCCGGTGCCTCCAACGATCGTGGTGAAGATCCTTGCGTAGACGTAGATCCCCGTAGCCACGAGCAACCCGGATAGGAGTGCCGATACCGGGGTAGGTGCTTCGCTATGAGCATCCGGCAGCCAGAAGTGGTTGGGGAACACAGCCGATTTGTAGAGAACCATCCATAGGCACGCGAACGAGAAGATAGCTAGCGCGATCTCTGGGATCCCTACGACGTTGGTTACGGGAAAGCTCTCTCCATGGATCTTCGCAGCGAGGTCAGCCATGTTCACGGTGCCGAAGCATGCGTAGAGGTAGGCTATGCCTAGGAGGAAGATCGTGGTGGCTAGAGCACCGTAGATTCCGTACCTAAGAGCTGCGAAGATCGCTCTCTTACCGCGTTCGAAAGCAACGAGAGTGTAGGCAGCGATCGAAGCTACCTCCAGCATAACGAAGAGGTGGAACACGTCGCACGTATACACGGTGCCGAGCATCCCTACCTCGATCACGGCGAGCAGCGTGTAGTAGAGATGGTGCTTCTCCTCAACGTAGCCAAGGCTGTAGACCGCGAGCAGGAACATGATCGACGATATCGTTGCGCTCAGCAGAGCGGCTCCACCATCGATTTCGTAGGCTATGCCTAGCGGAGGAGGCCAAGCACCGAAGATGTAGGATATCCTCGTACCTCTCTCCACGATCTCTAGGAACATCCATGCGTTGAGCATCGCTACGAATCCCAGTACGAGTAGGCTCAGTACCTCCACGACTCTACGGCTCCGGGTAGCGATGCCTATCAACGGGTTTGCGAAGGCCAGCATCGTTAGGCTCGCTATCGATAGCGGTGGAACCAGCTCTATGCCTAGGGCTAGACCCATCGCCATCACCTCAGTCGAAGATCTTCGAAGCCCAATCCTCGAAAACGCGAGATACGTACTCCCTAGCCTTCTCCGGATCGAAGGTCTTGGCATCGATCCAGTGCACGTAGAGAACGCCACGCTCTTCGTCTACGTCTACCACTACCGTACCCGGGGTATTGGTTATGGAGTTGGCTACGGTTAGCAAAGCGTAGCTGCTACGAACCTTGGTCGGAATCGCTACGATGGCTGGTCGATACCTTGGGCTAAGGATCCTCTTAACCACGTCTAGATGAGCACGAGGTTCCACGATCAGCATGTAGTAGAGGAGGTAGGTCGCTAGGTAGAGGAACCTACGCAGATCGAGAACCCTGGAGTACCTCTCGATGCATAGACTCATCGTCGCTAGGCTCGCGATACAGCTAACGATCGCGCCGAACACTAGATCCGTAATCGTTGTAGAGCCAGCGAACAGTATGTAGAGCCCTAGGTACCCAGCGAAGAGTAGTAGGAACGTGCATACTCTCTTCATACCTCGCCACCCATCTCATCCATTTCGAGCGTACCGAAACGATGGTATGCATGTATGGCTAGGAATACGAGGAGAGCGGTTACCGCGAGGTTTATGACTATGGCTGTGATCACGAATGCTTGGAGGAGTGGATCCACGCCGTGCTCGACGAGGTACTCGATGTCTCTCGACGTAGGTACCAAGCTCGTTACTACGGGAGGCGCTGGTCTCTCTACGAATCGATAGCCGAGTAGAACGAGTAGAAGATTCACGGTGTCCCCGAGTATGGTGAGGGCAATGATCTTCTTCGCAACGTTGCTCCTAGCCACGACTCCGTAGATAGCTACCCCAATCGTTGCGAAGATCAGTGCGTAGAGGTATAGCACGAGTAGGTCCAGGATCATGCCTCACCACCTCGAAGGAGGTGTAGGAGTATGAAGATCGCTGTGAACTCCATGCTTACGACGAGTAGCTCGGAAAGGTTGTAGAACAGTATGCTTCCCGCAACGTAGAGAGGACCTATCCACGGGGAATACACGCTAGGGCTCCACGCCTTGGCAAGGTTCTGAGCTAGGTACCCACCAACCGCTACGAAGGGTAGCAGGGCTACGAAGGCTATGGTTAGCAGACCAACGCTTCGAAGAACCTCAGCTCTACGAAGCTTCAACCCGATCTCTTCTAGATGTCGATAGCTATAGGCTGCCAGTATGGCTACGGGTATCGTAGCGAACGCAACACCACCCTGGAAACCTCCTCCGGGCGTTACGTAGCCTCGGAAACCGAGTACGAGGGATGCGAAGAGTATGAATACCACGGCTACGCGAACACCGGTCCTAGCGATGATTGTGAGAGGCTTCTCTTCCTCTACGATCTTCGACGAGAGTACTAGGCATCCTACGAGAGCCGTGAACAGAACCATGGTCTCGAACACGGTGTCTAGGCATCGATAGTCCCACAGGATTGCGTTCACGACCTCGGGGCTCGAGCTCCATAGCGATGGGTGTCTAGGATCGTAGCTATA
>JAMOOB010000055.1 GCA_027066265.1 Desulfurococcales archaeon | reverse complement strand
CCTTACGGAGAGCACTCATTAATTCGTCGAGTATCGTAGGCAGAGCTTCGAGATCAAACACTTTGTCTCCTACAACAAGAAGCCTCTTCATTTCAAAACCTCTCTTCACTATCGTTACGAGAACATCGCTGCTCAATCTCAATGCTTGCCCCGCCAATATCAGCATTACGGAGGGTTTGCCAGGACGCAAAACGAAAACATCACCAAATCCAAGAGCTTCGAAGCATCCATACGTACATGCAGAGAGCAAGAATTGCAGCAGTTCCCTTCTACCCAAGGACGCTACTTCATGACGATACAGCGCGTACGCGATGGATATCTCCAATAACGGTGATGGGCTGAACCAAGCAGCATTATCGCTGCCTACTGCAACGGGCTTACCACCACCGTAATGTTTCATCAATACCGAGATCGAGGGCAACCGCGCTTCATGATAGAGATTAGATCTTGGACAGACAATCCACGCTGAACAGTATCGATAAACAGATTCTCGGTATGCTTCGTCGTTGAGATACGTGCCGTGAACTACCGATGCACGACGTAAGTAACGAAGTTTTTCAAAATCGCGAGCTTTCCAAAGGTTCTCAGTTTCACTAACATGAACTTGCACATCCACATCGTACGTATTCACTACGTGACCTAGTTCTTCGAGATCTCTATCGCTTAGAAGCAGTAGCGTATCGAGACCCAGAGCTCGATAACGTTTCGCTAAGTATACGTAGCTATCCAAATCTTCGCACTGCGAAGGTTCGGGTTGAGGATATACCTTTATCCATGGCTGCAGCTTTGCACGTTCAACTATGTTAACTCCGCGTGAACCAAATTCCGCATACACCCCCAGTACCAAGACCCCGTTGCGAAGCGCGTCGAGAAAGAATAGTCTTGTAGCTTCAATTAGTTGCACATCATCGAGATTCTCGAGTAGTTGATACTTGAGACCATGCCTTAGCGAAACCAGTTCCTCCAACCTTCGATCCTCACCATAGTCTTGAAGAGCGTTATCTAGCGGATGCGAATGTGCTAAACATAGCGGGGGCAGTGCCACGGAGTTGGGTATGTAGAGATCGCATCTGTTATCCTCGACACTTATTGATTCGATTCTTCCACTGCTAATCTCGAAAACTACGTTCTTCTTAAGAACCAGTTCCTTTCCTACGAGTGCGTAGTCTACGCAGAGTCTCATTGTGTTGTGAGCACCTAAGCGATGATGTTGTTACTCAATGACTATGGTAGTTTCTCCAGCCTTCACACTTCGAAGCTTCTTTAATCTTCTAACAAGTTTTACTGCGGCTTCGACGGCGCGCCGAGCGTAGTCATCAACTCGTTCGAATGCTTGCAGTCGATTCATCCCGGGACCCGAGATGCCTAGTGTTACGGGTTTTCCGAACTCGAGGGCTAGATCCATGAGTTTACGAGCTACTTGATGCGCTATTACTTCGTCATGCTTAGTGGCACCCGTTATTATTGCTCCCAGCGTTACCACGGCATCAACGTCGTCCTTACCAAGCAATTCTCTCACAAGGATAGGCATGTCGTACGCACCCGGTGCCTTAACTATGTAAGTGACTTGCGCTCCGAGGAACCTTGCATACTCTAGCGCGCGTTCCAGCATCAATCGCGTCACATCGTAGTTGAACTCTGCTACAACTATCGCTAACCTAATCACCTCTTCACCCATCTTTCTTCACCACGATGGGGCCCACGTCTGGTCTTCCTTGTCTAAGCCCAGCACCAGCAAACATACTAAGCTTTTCGCGTTCGAGGAGTAACGCTACGAGGTTCCTAACGTGCTTCCTTACTCGATCCATCGCAATTCGGTAGAGATCTTCCTCGCACTCAGCTTCGTCTTCGTGGACCGTAACGTCGATTATGTGCTTCTCAAACTCTAACTGAACCAGCTGCAATGCTAGCGAGTATACAGCATAAGTAATCTTGTCGGTTAACGTAGGTCCTACCCATCCTAACGCAATGCCGGCATCGCATCCTTCGTTCTTCATCAAGATCTTCATCTCTACGGGTATATCTTTGAGACCGGGCACCGTACGACGTACGATCACAGCGTTTGGAATCAATTTCTTAAGTTCCTCCACCGCTATGGATCCCATGTCTACTCTCGCGAAGGTTGTATCTACGATACATATCTTCATGGGTTCTCACCCCGTACACGATTTGTTCCGAAGATATCAGGGGATAGCCAAGCTCGTCAGCTATTCTGCGAGCTTCTTTCAACGATGCAGAGCTACCTCTAGAAAGCATTTCAACAATCGTTGTGCAAGGGATCATTCCGGACAGAGCTGAAAGTGCCAATGAAAGCTCGGTATGTCCTTGTCGTAGCTCTATGTCTCTACCTATGAGTATCGGTACGTGACCGGGAGCAACGAATTCTTCGTAGAACCTTACCCTGGCCTCGAAGGTCCGTCCTTCGTATGCGAGTCTCACGAGTTCCCACAACCTTCGAATTGTGAGCGCTCTATCGAAATCCTTGATACCGGTAGCTACATCGCGATGATTTACCCATATCGAGAATGCTGGTTCGTCACCGTACCTTAATCTCTTAGAGGTCAAGTCCCTTAGCTCGGGCGACGAAGCTACGTACTCTCGAAAGAACTTCAACTTCATTGCACGAGCAGCATACATCGGGATCGCAACGCATATCAAACCTCCTCCGATGGTTCGAAGTTCAAAAATCGTATCTACATCAACGTAGCTCGAATGAACTACGATATCGATTTCATTCTCGCGATCTGCACGATCGTAGATGAGCACGGGTGTACCTTTCCTAAACGCTTTGATAGCTTCTTCAATCGAATCAAACATGTTGCTCACCTTATCAGATCGTATATCACGATTACGAGCATCGTCAACAGCATAGCGTTGAGAAATAAAATCGTTAGGAGAACCTTCCTAAACATTAGCACATTAATCAAAGCGTTTCGAAATCCTCGGTAATCCCTGAACGAGGAAAACGCTCGTTTCAGATCGCCAACGCATCTATCGTTAACGATAGGGTTCAACACTGCATAGACATTCCCTTCCGAATCAACACATATGAATCCTTTCAATCGTAGGAGAGCTAGTATGGTAAGAATTACGGCTCCGAACACTATGCCTGCGCACGCAGTGAGCATGGCTAAACACTGTTGGTTCTCCACGTCATCTCACCACTGTTCATCTAGTACTCGTACGCGTGAGGTCGGTCAAATGCCTTCTCATCACGGCTTCAGTGCCGGAGGAATTCTTCATCCCGTTGCCAAACCTTTTCTAGCCCCGATAATCAAGTTTCTTGGTGAGTCCCCATGAGTCTAGAGATTCCTTCGAACTTGGTATGCGCAGAAGAAATCGCTGTAGGGCCTGAACACAGTGCTAAGCATGTTGGATCAGGAGACGTAGAGGTGCTTTCAACACCGAGCATGATCGCGTTCATGGAGATGGTTGCTTTGAATTGCGTACAGCGCTACCTTCCTGATAACATGACTACCGTAGGTATACGCGTCGATGTCAAGCACCTGAATCCAGCACCCGTAGGATCGAAGATCGTTGTCGAGGCTAAGCTCGTCAAGATCGAGGGCAAAAAGCTTGTATTCGAAGTACGTGCCAAGCTTGGAGACACGGTGATCGGTGAAGGAGTTCACGAGCGATACATTGTTGATAGACAACGGTTCTTAGACAAGGTACGCAGAATCCTATCACAACTCAAAACGTGATGAATACGACGAGAACCTAGCCTTCGTAGGATCGTAGCATACGGGGCATCTCTTCCAATGCTTAGGCACAATAAACACACCTTCCATTGAATGGAGTGGGCATACGATTATCTTGAGATCTTCTCCGAGAGTCCTGAAGGTAATTACGTACTCGTTCCTTTCCACCGTTATAACCCAATACAGTCCTAGGAGCGTACGTGCTCCGTGAAGATCGTCTCTGTATACAAATCCCAGGTTTAGATACCGTGCAGCTATCTGTCCATAGTGTACGTGTCCTTCGAGATGAATCAACGCGTTAGTAATAACCTTCTTAGCGTAGTGCGATACGAAGATCGTTTGTTCGTCGATAAGCGCTGGGTCGCATGTAATTCTAAGGAATTGATTTATCTCTACACGTTCGCCTAACCCTAATTCATGCAGATTCTTGCTCTTCAACACATAGTCCACTATGCTTTTGAGCTTTCTTCGATCTCTATCACGACCGTTGAGAAGCACGTAGTCTATCAGTTCTATATCTCTGTTACCCCATACGAAGAAAACCTTAGTGCCGAATGCATTCAATTCCTCGAAAATACCTTCCAACACTTCGAGCTCTTCGTAAACGTCGTTGCTTCGAAGACTTACGAAATCTCCTACCGATACGACGAACTCGATGTTTTCCGAAGCTACGTCTCTACGAATACGTTTCAAGCATTCTACGCAACCATGAATATCACCAAGAGCAAGGAACGAAGTGTAGCACTCCATCATCAGCGAGGATTATTGCTGTGAACACTAATATCTCACAACAGGTGGTGACATATCGTGAAGATCGGGTTCCTAATCAATCCTATCGCCGGTATGGGAGGAGCTGTAGGTCTTCGTGGAACGGATGACAACGCCTTTCTAGAAGCGTTCAGGAGAGGAGCACGGCCAGTGGCTCCTATGATTGCACGTAGGTTTCTCAACTGTTTGAGATCCCTATGTTCAACACTGGTTCTCGAAAGAGCTCGGTTCTTTGCTGCTCCGCACATTATGGGATTCGATTACTTCATAGATGTAGGTTTGCCAGCTCGCGAAGTTGATGTAAAGGTCTCTTATCCTACAACGCGCGACGATACCATAAAGTCCGTGGAGACGATGATTAGGGAAGGTATTGACGTGATCGTTTTCGTGGGTGGAGATGGTACTGCACGCGATATAGCATCCATTGCTGCACCTTCTCAGATTCCAATACTTGGAGTTCCCGCCGGTGTAAAGATGTTCAGCGCTGTTTTCGCTGTATCTCCAGAAGCAGCTGCTGCAATCGTATGCAAATGTCTAGAGGAGAGATGCACAGAAATCGAAGCCGAAGTCCTGGATCTCGACGAGGATTCCTATCGACGTGACCATCTCAGTGTTCGTCTCTACGCAATCGTTAAGACCTTGGGGCTTCCAAATCTATTAGCACCCCGCAAGGATGTTACCGTAGGCGATGAAGAAGCCAAGAAAGGCATTGCTAGGTACTTCGTCGAGGAACTCATGAAACCCAACGTTCTCTACATACTAGGGCCGGGAAGTACTGTCAAAGCTATCGCTGACGAACTTGGCATAGAGAAAACACTGCTTGGATTCGACGCCGTCGTTAACGGAAAGCTTGTAGCACGCGACCTATGGGGTCGTAAGATGCTTGAGATAGTCAAATCCTTTAAAGAGCGGAAACTCGTGTTGACTCCTATCGGTGGTCAAGGCTTCCTCATAGGAAGAGGAAACAAACAGTTAACGCCGGAGATCTTGAGATACTTCGATAAGGAGGATCTCATAATCGTTGCAACGCCAAGCAAGGTTGCAAAACTACGCTACCTAATCGTAGATACCGGAGATCCGGAGCTTGATTCGAGGTATCGTTCTTATCACCGTGTAATCGTTGGCTATCGAGAAGAGATCGTTATGAAGATAATCGCTGCACGCGATCTCATTGAATTGGTGTAAGAGGCAGAACTCTATCGCGTATAGATGCGTAAGGAATGTACAGCGCCTCATTATTGACAACGTTTTCGAGCACTATGCCTCCAACAACGTATTTCGCGATTACGTACACTCCCTCCCTTACCTGTCTCCAATTTTCAACGACTTTGTTTACTCTACGAAAATCTAGGTGCTCATCGACGAGCGTAAGTATGGGTATGTAGTCCTTACCACCGCCTTCGTATCCACCATTAATAGCATCGATCATTCTCAAGAGTATCGATACGAATCTCTTGAGTTCGTAGTCTCGTCGTTCTAACGCTCTCATCAACGCCCTGATTCTATCGCTTACACGCATTCTATCAACAACACCACTGATTGAACTTAAACGGAGTTCCAAACTACGAGCTTTATGCACGTCTTCTGTTATCGTCAGAATCGTTGCGTATAGGAATATCTGCTCGAAGAGTCTGGTAACGTTCTTCAACATATTTGCGATCCCTACCTTAACGTTGTTCAGTCCGGCATGCATAGCGTAGACAAGATGTGGAATCATTGCAAGACCAGTACTCGGAACTTCGTTTCTTAAACCGAATACGTAGCCTATGTACGAAGAGTACTCACCACGTGAATGAACAGAGCAGAATCTGTGCTTCGTAGCGCTACGTTTACAAAGTTCTCGATGTACAACAACTCTGATTTCATCTCCGCGCTTAATAACACTACATAAAATTTCTCCAGCACATACAGTACGGCTATCTACACCAATCACCTTAACCTTGGTACCGCTATCCAGGTACGTAAGCTCGTAATCATGCTGAACAACGAGTTTCCACTCTGTAACTTCGTATACGAACTTCTTGATCTCGACATCGACGTTGGAAAACAAGCTCTTTTGAACAACAATTCTCTCCCTTTCCACGCATCGAAGTTTCGTAGAGAGCTTAAGTCCTCGAACTACCATCATAGCGATCCACTAAGCTACTTTAAGTCAAAGTGCGTTGAAAACCTTCGTGGGTTCAGGAGTGGAAGAACTTGCGTTCTCCGTCAAACGCCTACGAATGTTCGTAGATCGATGCATCGATGCGCTAAACTCTAGCTATGCAAATGAGAGAATAGAGAAATTCGTACTTAGCTACCTACTGCTGGTGATCGTCAAGAGATTGAAGATAATCCTAAATCTGTCTCGAGATCTTCCATGCATACGCGAATGCATACACGACTACGAAAATGCGGCCAAGATCGCAGAACGCATAGAGGTAGCTAGGTATGGCGACTACACCTTGCAGGATGTTCGCGAATCTCTCGAAGCGCTATGCAGATGCTTGACCAAAACTCTCAACTGCTTTACTTTGTAGCAGAAAGCTTTTCGATAGCCTTCGCGATATCACCACCCACTTCCTGGAGGACCCTTCTAGCAGTTTCCTCATCCACACCAGTATACTCAGCAACAAATTTCACATCCTCCTCACTTATACTTACGATTGACGTCGAGATCTGGGCTTCCTGAACCTTCGAATGTTCACGTACAGCGCCAACCACGTAGAACATCCTCTGCCCTCCAAACTCCATGGCTAGGACTTGGGGTTCTAGGACTTCGATTTCACGATCACGAAGAACAACTATCACCTTCTCCACGCCTTGCAACGGCTCTACTTTTAGACCCATCCGCTTTAACTGTTTGAGCTGACGCTGTAGATCGCGTGGATTTATAGGGAGCATAACAAACTCCCTCTGTAGCAAGCGAATAACGAGATAAATAATTCGATGGGGTCGAGAACCGAAATGGGTTTAAGACTCACCGTACTAGGCGGAGGTCGTGAGGTTGGTCGTACAGCACTTCTAGTTGAGGATCTCGACCACGAGCGACGAGTGTTGCTAGACTACGGAGTATCGTTCGACGAAGACGATAAGCCGATATTACCACTATCAACACCTCCAGCAAAGCTCACCGCCGTAGCAATCACCCATGCACACTTAGACCATGTAGGAGCTGCCCCAATGCTCTACATCTCGGCACGACCACCGATATTCATGACTGAGATCACTAAAGAGTTCGCAAGACTAATGATCGAAGACATGATCAAGCTTGCTGGGTACTATCTACCGTTCGAATACCCAGAGCTCGAAACAATGCTTTCATGCACTCAAGCAATACCTCTAAACAAACCCGTGAACATCGATGGAATTGAGTTGGAGTTCCTTAACGCAGGTCACATACCAGGTAGCGCGATGGTGAAGCTACGTATCGGCAACAAAACCATACTGTATACCGGAGACGTCAACGCGATAGATACGAGACTCGTTAAGGGCATCGATACGTCGAATCTCGAAGGAGAGATCCTCATAATAGAATCCACGTACGGAAACGTCGATCACCCAGATCGACGACAAGTCGAGGACAAGTTCATAGAGACTGTCAAGAGCGTTATAGAGGAAGGAGGAATCGTACTCATACCAGCATTCGCCTTAGGAAGATCGCAAGAGATCCTAGCGCTCTTCGCTGAACGTATGCCTTACGCCGACGTATACTACGATGGAATGTCTAGGAAGATCCTAGAAATAATGCTCAACTACAGAAACTACATCAATAGAATAGACCTTCTAGAGAAAGCGAGCAGGCTCTTCACTTGCGTTCAAGGTACTGGAATGAGGAAGAAGATCCTTAAGAGCGGTGGCTCAATAATCGTGACGCCGGCTGGTATGCTAAAAGGCGGTCCAGCACTCTACTATCTGAAGAGAATAGCGAACCAGAGACGCAATGCAATTATTCTAGTGAGTTACCAAGCAAGAGCCACTCCAGGAAGGCTAATGCTTAGCGAAGGTGTTGTAGAGCTCGGTTCGCCAAGAGTTCAAGCGAAGGTGTTCTGGTTCGATTTCTCTAGCCATAGCGGTGTCTCTGGGTTGATGAAGCTCGTAAAGAGCGTCAAGAATCTTGAGAAGGTGATAGTCGTTCATGGCAACGATTCTGTAGTCTACGATTTCGCTTACCGTATAAAGGAAGAAGTTGGCGTAGAAGTACATACACCAGCTAACGGCGAGACCATAGATTTGTCTTAGTGTGAGCAGATGACTAACTACGAGCTAGCGAAACTAGATCTTTACACAGTTCTGGAGAGAGCGGGCTATCAACGAGATGAATCACTCATTGGCAGAGCTCTAATACTTTACAAAACGAAGAACATTCCTCTAAACCATCTTCTTGCAGAGGTACTCATAGCTCATTACCTACGTGAGCGCGGTTTTAGCAAGGTTGATATAGAGCGCAATGTAGGTTCGATGAAATGCGATGTAGTTGCACATCATCGCTCAATAGTT
>JAMOOB010000054.1 GCA_027066265.1 Desulfurococcales archaeon | reverse complement strand
GCGTAGGAGGGATCTCTACTCGAGCTTCGCTTCCTCGAAACGTGACTAGGGATAGGTACGTTCGTTCGACGTAGCATCGGCTAGCGATCGAATCGACTAGCTTTGCGGCTACGTCGAGCTTCGTCTCGACGAACATGCTTCCACTGGTATCGAGAAGCACGATGTGTAGGACTGGTACGGGTGTTCTTCGGATACGTACCCTGATATCGTGTCTACGCACCTCTACGGGTATCCGAGGAGATCTCGAGATAGCGCTTCTTATGGATGCGTAGAGATCTACATCCCTCAACTCGTCTAGGTTTCGAGGAGGTACTGCATCTATGGCAATCCCTCTACAGCTAGCTAAGACGAGCGCTTTCCTACGACGAGAAGCGTGTCCAAGAACTACCCTCTCCTCATCGCTACGAGGATTCGATGCATCGAGGACTCCGGAACCATCCACTCTAGGTAGACCCCTCTCCACCACGTGGAGCGAACCAGCTCTGGAACCGGTTGAGCTCGAACCCTCGTCACCACGATCGGGAGAACGAGCTTCGCTTTCCCTACCCCCATCGTCACCATCGTTGTTCTCGGTACCTAGAACCTGTTTCAGAACTTCGTTCAGCTTCTTCGAAGGTTCTTCGAAAGGCTTCGATTTGAGTCTATGTGGTAGAGCTAACTCCATAGCTTTCTTAACGTCCTCCACCCCAACCCTGGTCCTACCATCGAGTGCTGCGATAGCCTTCGCCGTTTTGGCGACCGTTATCTCGGCTCGATGCGTCTTTATGCCTAGCCTAACCACGGTTTCGACGATGAGTTTCAGCAGATCGTCGTCTAGAACCACCTGGTTGATGATCTGCCTAGCTCTAGAGATACGGTTCCGAACCTCGTTCTCCAAAGCTTCGAATCTCTTTACGAAGGATAGGGGATCTCTGTGGAATTCCTCGACGCGTCTAACGATCTCCATACGCTCTTCGATGCTCATCGATGCCGAGACGTCTACGTATAGACCGAACCTATCGAGTAGCTGTGGTCTTAGCTCACCTTCCTCTGGATTCATGGATCCTACCAAGATGAATCGCGCTGGATGCTTGAACGAGATACCTTCCCTCTCAACGATGTTCCAACCGCTCGCAGCTGCATCCAGAAGGAGGTCGGCTACGTAGTCTTCGAGTAGGTTCACCTCGTCTATGTAGAGAATGTTTCTGTTGGCTTCGGCTAGGATACCCGGCTTGAACACGACTCTACCTTCGCGAAGCGTTCGCTCTACGTCTATGGATCCAACCAATCTATCGGGAGTAACGTTTAGCGGGAGATCCACTACCTTCATCGGTCTGTACTCGACCTCGAGCTTCTCTCCTCGTAGCCAAGCTTCGTAGTGGTAATCGCACATCTCTAGAGGGTTGAACGGGTTGCAGTTGAATGGACAGCCCTTCACCACGGGTATCTCGGGAAGAACGTGGGATAGAGCTCTCACGAGCGTAGACTTACCCGTACCCTTGTCTCCAGCCAGTAGTACGCCTCCAATCGTAGGATCCACGGCTACGCATAGCAGAGCAAGCTTAGCCTTCTCCATCCCCACGATCGCTGTGAAGGGGAAGTAGATCCTTCTACCGCTCACCAACCCTCTTCACCTCTTCGAGAGCCTCCTCGATCTCCTCCATGCTCCTCCTCCACGGCTCTACATCCTCGTAGGTGTAGATCCATACCTCGCCTCGCTGCGCAACACCTCTAACCTCTCCTTCGAGCAGTGCTTCGAGCTCCATCCTAACCCTGTACAGCTTCTCTCGAACCTCCTCCGAAGGACTCCACAAACCTCTTGCAATTGCTTCGAGCAACCTACGCGTAATCTCCTCGAATGCGTAGGGATTGTTCTCGAGAAACCATCTCCGCATCTCTTCGTCTAGAACGTACCTCTCTGCAATCCTATCCCAGACCTCGTTCGGGATGCATCTCGTCGTTGCCTGCCATCCGTAGAGATGCAGGATCTTCTTCGCGAACTCGCTACCACCCCTATACCCATGCTTCTTCATCTCCTCTACCCACCTAGGATTGAGAAGCTTTGCGTAGACGATGCGCTGAAGCTCTTCTCTTACCGTACGAACCTCTGGATCCGTAGGATCGCGGGTATCGATGACTAGGTTCATCGGATCGCTGCCCCTAACGATCTTTACGGCTGCTTGGAAACCTCCTTGGTAAGCGAAGTAGCTACAGCAATTCGTTGGATCGTGCTCATCGCTTGGATGGTTCCGAGCAACGACGTCGACGTACTTCAGCTGAAGAACGAATAGTCTAGGGTTCGAAACACCGAACTTTGTATCGGTGTATAGGTAGGAACTCCACCGCATCCATACCTTGCCTAGATCCTGCTCGTCTCTCCAAGCAGATGCAAACACTGCGTAGTTGACGCCAGCACCGTAAGCACCGGGTGGATCGCCCCATACCCTAGCGGATGCGTACTCCGAAGCTTCTTCCCTAGACAACCCTTGCTCGACCAAGGTTCTGAGGAACTCTTCGTAGTGCTTCTTCGGGTAATTCATCTCGATAGGTTCGTCGAGCACCACGACCTTCTTCACAGCTTCGTTTATGAGGTGGATGTAGTTCGGAAGGGTATCGCGAAGAACGCCGCTTACCCGAACGACTACATCGATCCTAGGTCTACCAAGCTCTTCGAGAGGTATGGGCTCGACACCAACGACACGACCACTCGAATCCCATACGGGTCTAACACCTATCAGGTAGAGGATCCTAGCGAGCTGTTCTCCATCCGCTTTGTATGCATCGACGCTCCACAGAACTTCTCCAACGGATTCGGGGTACCTACCTAGCTCAGCAACGATCTTCTCAAGCATGCGTCTAGCCGAAGCAACGCCTACCTCCCAAGCAGCTCTGGTCGGGATGGATGTAGGGTCCACGGCATAGAAGTTCCTACCCGTTGGAAGGATCTCTAGCTTTCCACGAGGCAGAGCTCCGGATGGACCTGGCTCAACGTAGCCTCTATCCATCCCGTTGAGTAGACCTAGGTACTCGAACCTACCGGATTCTGCGTAGAGTTTCGCTACCTCGAGTGCTTTCCTAAAGCATTCCAATACCAAGAGCTTCTTCCTATCCAGTTCGAGGGGTAGGGTCATGAATCGCCACCCAGGTACCTATCTACGACCTTCCTAAGGATGGAGTCTAGGAGATCCCACGAAAGATCTCGAGGCTCTACACCCATCCTAAGGAGCTGCTCGAGGGTATCGATAGCGATGCTGTAGAGCAACTCCATAGCTTTCCTATTCGATACACCAAGCTTATCGCAGAACCCTTCCGGATCCCTCCTCATCTGATCGTAGTCGAGATCGAGGTACGTAGCAACGGCTCGCAGTATCGATCTCCACGAACACGTATCGAACTTCATGATCGCTACAACGTGTTCCGCAAGCTTCCTAGGATCCCTAGGCGTGGATCCGAATACGTGTAGTCCTTGCTCGATCTGGCTACCCCTAACCATGTCTAGGAACCTATGCAGTTCCTCAACGAGTTTATCGGGATCCGTACCAACGTTGAGAGGTAGCCCCAGCTTCTTGACGAGATCAACGATCTGTCTATGGATAGCCATGCAGCGACCGTGTTCACCCAATCTCTTAGCTCTAGCGTACTGCTCGAGCAACTCATCTAGTTCGGAGAGACCATCTATTGCCTCCATCATCGGTGGATAGACGTGGTCTACCAGAACAGCGTAC
>JAMOOB010000053.1 GCA_027066265.1 Desulfurococcales archaeon | reverse complement strand
AGCAAACAGATTGAGGTTGCTAGCACCATCCGCTTCGATGGAACAGCTGAGGTACACAATCATAGAGCTGAGCAACGCCATCGACGAGATCGCTAGGATAATTGGATCGGTATTCTAAGCTTAGCTCGCACTCTCAACGCCTTCGAACATCTCCTTCAACTCCCTAGGACTGAGAAACGTGTCTACGAACCCGTTCTCGACAACGAACCTCCGCAACGTTCTATCGATCGATAGGAAGCGTAATCCTTGCGAAACCGATACTCCGTAGAGAAGGTTATCTACGAGATCCCTATGACCAGCGCGGTAGAGCTTGATCGCGATCTCCACAGCCTTCTCATCGATTCCAACTCTAGCGAACGATCGTCGAACGAGCTCTATCCCTCGAACAACGATCTCGAGCTCGCTCTCGCTACCCACGAGCTTTGCGATCTTCCACAGAAGCTCAAGTATGCTTAGATCGCTGTAGAACACCTCGCATCTACGTAGCAACGGTATGACATCCATAATCTCTCTATCGGTTTCGAACCCCACCATCGGGAGCAGGAAGCTTGTATCAAGTAGTACCTTGAGAGATCCCTTCCTGCTCACGGAGACTCTCCTCTTCGAGTTCTTCGAACGTTATCCTACCGATCTTTGGGCCATGCAGAGCGTACCAGATGGCATCCCTGACGGGTTCGATCACGATCTTATCGCTCTCGACGACGATCCTAAGCTTCTGACCTTCATAGAGACCTAGACGCTCTACCACTGCTTTGGGTAGTACAACCACACGTTTTCGACCTAGTCTAGTCTCGAAGACTAACCTCTCGACCACTGACCCGCCCCTACCTCATCGACTGAACCGATACCTATAAGCACTCCATCGTGGTAAGCAAGACTACGCCGCTCGCTTCTCATCGATTCTATGATGGTGCAGATTTCTATGCTAGACCTATCTCCACACTTTCTATAGCTGTAGCTATCACGCAAGCTTTGAAAACCGAGCGCTCGCAGACCTCGATCGGGTGCTCAGCGTGAAAAGAACCTTTGTAGCGTTGCTAGTGATACTCGTTGTCCTACCCATAGCGCTTCAGCCCATGTCGACGGCGACGGGTGGGAACCTCGTTGTCGATCGTTCGAGGACTATGTACGTGGTCGCTGTGCATCAGAACGCTAGCGGTAGCTACGTAGGTACCACCGCCGTTCTATGGGTACGCGTAACCTGTCCCGGATCCGGACACGTCTACGTAGAGACCATGCCTCTGAGCGAGATCGATATGCAGGCCTCCGCTAGGATCGCTGCCATGGTTGCGAGCCGCATCGCCAACGTCTCGATGTCTAGCTGCGATTTCTACCTATCGATCCGATCAACGTCCCCCATAATCGGTGGTCCGAGCGCTAGCCTAGCCATGACCGTAGCCTTCGCATCCGCGCTGCTAGGTCTACCGCTCAACAACAGCGTCGTGATGACGGGGATGATACTTCCGGACGGTAGCGTTGGTCCCGTAGGCGGCTTGGCTGCCAAGCTACGTGCAGCTGCTTCGGTAGGTGCAAAAGTGTTCCTGGTTCCTTACGGTCAGCTCGTGGACTACGAGTACCGAACTGAGGTTCGGAGTATAGGGGGTATATCCATAATTCGTAGGGAGCTCGTTCCCGTCAACCTATCGGAGCTCGGTCGAGAGCTCGGTGTTCGAGTGGTTCAGGTTGCTACGGTCTACGAAGCTCTTAGCTACGCAACGAACGGTGTTTTCAAGCCTCCGAAACGTATCGATGTAAAGAGCGTTCTGGAGGATGTTAAGGAGAGGTTCGGGAAGCTCTTGGAGAAGTGGATCGATGTAGAGAAGCAGGTTATCGAGAACGAGAGTGCTAGGATAGAGAGTCTTGTGAAGGAGGTCGAGAACCGCGTAGCCGAACCGTATCGAAGCGCTGTTCTGAGGATCGTGAGCAGTGCTAGGCAGGACGTCGATGACAAGGTCGAGCAGGGAGATCGCTTGGCTAGGCAAGGTCTTCTCTACGCAGCTGCGAGTAGCTACTTCACGGCTCTGGTAGAGATCAAGAACGCTAGGATCTTTCTCGAAGCTGTGCTGGGACGAAACGTTTCGCAGAGCATTTCTTCGATCGAACACGGATTGAAGGAGTTCATGGAGGAGGCTACCGAGCTCGTTGAGGAACGGCGTAGGATCGATCTAGGCGTACTGAGCCTACTCATGGAGATCGTAGAGCGTTGCCTAAGCGGTTTGGAGGCTGCGAACCGTAGCATCCACGCGATTCAAAGCGCTCAAACCCTTTCCCAGCTCTTCGATGCTTCGTGGTACGCAGCCTACGCAGAGGCAAGGCTTCTCTCGGTCAAGCTATGGATGGAAGCTCTGAACGAGAGTAGTCTAGGTTTCGAAGTCGATCGAAGCACTCTAGATCGATCCTCTCAAATACTGCTTGCCTACGCGAGGGATGTAGCTAGCTACGCTTACGCCATGGCTCAGGACCTCGGTACCGCGATGAGCGTTGTTCAGCGTGCTCTAGAGCTCTACGAAGATGCTCGTAGCTCGAACACGGTTCTCGAGAGACTCGTGCTATCCATCGAGAGCCTTAGCTACAGCTACCGAGCGTTCGCATCCCTGTTCTACTCCCAGAATTACCAGGTTTTGGAGAACCAACTCAACGAATCCCTTAGCTACCTACTAGCGCAGCTACGCAACGTTAGCGGTGTTCCGATAGGTATAGCTCTCTACCTAGAGACTCTCAAGGCATCGAAAGGATTGCAGAGGTTGGAGAACATGCTGGATCTAGCGGTTCGATTAGCTAGCTTAGTGGATCTCGCTCTCAGCGTTAGGGGAGGGAACCCGGTGCCTGGAACCGAGACCGTTCCAACGATTGCGAGTATCTCGACGACGACCAAGACCGTGGTCAAGACCGTGACCACCACGATCACGACGAGCAGTGCCCGTGAGTACCGCATGAATCTGGTTACCATGGTTGCCGCGGTTGTGCTTATAAGCGTGGCGTTGGTAGCGCTCGTACTCGCTATACGGAGGCTGATCGGCTGATGAAGAGGGTGAGAATGCTACTGCTTAGCGATGCACACGTACCGGATCGAGCTCTAGAGATACCTAGAACAATCGTTGAGTGGATCGAACGTTCGAAACCTTTCGATATCGTTGTCTATGCTGGGGATCTAACGGGTAGAGAGATCCTTGAATGGGTCGAGGGACTAGCTCCTCAGAGCTACGTCGTTGCTGGCAACATGGATTGGCTACCTCTGCCCGAGTACCACGTTTTCGAGATCCACGGCATCAAGATAGGCGTTGTCCACGGTGACCAGGTCTATCCTCGCGGCGATATCAAGAAGCTTACTCGGTTAGCTAGAAAGCTCGGTGTACAGGTTTTGATCAGTGGACATACTCACGATCCTTTCATTGCTGTGGAGAGCGGCGTGCTACACATTAATCCAGGGTCGGTTACGGGTGTTCCGAGCGGTGGCGGTGGTTCGCTGATTCCATCCCTAGGAATCGCCGAGATCGATCCCGATGGAAACATCGTTGTGAGGATACTGGAGCTACGCAACGATGAGCTCGTTGAAACGCTTAGCCAGAGGCTACGCATTCACCGCTTGGAAGAGGTGTAGAGCTACGGATAGAGTCGTAGCTACGATCGTAGGAGCGCTCACGACACTCATCACAACACTTCTGCTCTACCACATCGAGAAGCGTAGAGGTTACTTATGTCGCGATGC
>JAMOOB010000052.1 GCA_027066265.1 Desulfurococcales archaeon | reverse complement strand
GTCGTGCTGTGCATGCCGCGACCGGTGCATGTATGTTAGCACGCGAGCTATGTATCGAGAACGTATCGATAGGTACGGTACGCTTCGTGTACGAGGGTAGGACTAGGTACGTATCGAGGATCGTTATAGAGATCGTGAACCGCGACCGCATCGCTTAGGCGATAACGATGGATCCGCAGCGCTTCCTAGAACTTCTGCACAACATCGTTGACTACGTACTTCTGCACCCCGTGCACGCGTCTAGGATCTGCGAAGAACTCGTCGATTCGTGGATCCTCGTAGATACCAGTACTTGGCAGATCTACGTTCTTGCAGAGCTGGGTACGGAACTCGGGAAGTGTAGCGATGCCGTTGTCGAGAGGTTCTCGACTAAGCCAAGGGAAGGAGTTCCGTACATGGTTGCTGCTAACCGTATCGATGCCGTGGCTAGGTGGGTTCGAAGCATCGTTGATCCGGGCAAGAGCTTGGGTATACATACCGGCTACGTCTCGGCGCAGCTCTTCAACGTTCTCAATGCATCGATGCGCGTAATCGATGTTTCTAGGATTCTCGACAAGGCTTTCGCTAGGAGGAGCGTGGAGGAGATACGTTTATTCGAAGAGCTTGCCGACTACGCGAGGAAGCTTCTAGACGAGATCCGGACGGCTACGAATCCTCTCGAAGCGTTGGCTCGTAGATTCGTTGAGGATCCGCACGTCTTCGATCTTAGGCATAGCTACGTGCGTAGGCGTGGAGACGTTGCATCGATACGCGTAGCCCTTCGTCGAAACCATGTTCTTCTAGTCTTCGAGCACAGCGTTGGTAGAGGAATGGAGGATGTCGTCGAACGTAGCTGGGCAGCGCTTAGGGAATCCGTAAAGGTTCTTCGTAGCTACGTTGATGGGCCCTGCGATAGAGCTGTCAACGCGTTGATTAGCTCCATACGTCGCTATGGAATAGATCTGGTGGACCTCGAGGTATCCGGGTGCTGTACCGAGCTAGGTGAGTACCCAACGCTCGAAGACATGGTCTACGAAGAGGATTGCCGTCTCCCCAACCCAACCACGCTCTTCGTACGCATCGAGGTGGGTACGGCTCGGGGCACGGTATCGATCGGGACTACAGCTGTTATCACCTCGCAGCAGTGCTACGCCCTGGTGTAGATCTTGAGCACGGATTCGGAGAGTCGAAGATTCGTACTAGATCTAGAGAAGCTTAGCAAAGCCATCGTTAGGTACGACGAGGCTACGGATACGCTATACCTCGTTCTAAGCGATGAGGAACCCGACGAAACGCTTCTCCTAGAGAACGATATCGTTGTTCGAATCCGCGGAAACGAGGTTATAGGCATCACGATTAGAGGGATCTCGAGTCGTTAGGTTATCGTTAGCTACAACGAAAACGGTTTGTATCTCGAACACCACCTTTTTATACCTCTTTAGGCTAGTTTTTATCGGGTGACATGGTGAGCATCAAGGTTGCCGAGAGTAGAAAGGTGCAGCGATTCGGACGATCGACGCTCATGGTATCGCTACCCTCGGAGTGGGTCAAGGCTGTGGGCCTCAAGCCCGGAGATATCGTTAGGATCGAGGTTCGCGACGATGGATCCCTCATCGTAACACCCGTAAGCTTGCTAGAGAAGAGGTTGAAGGGTAAGGAGGTTACGATAAGGATCAACCACGCTACGCCGGAGGAGATCCTCGTAAGGACGATCTACGCTATGTACATAGCTGGCTACGATAGGATAATCGTGGAGTCCTCCGAACCCTACATCCTCGGGCAGCAGCTTCACGCTGTTCGCAACATCGTTAGGATGCTCATAGGTTCCGAAATCGTTGAGCAGACCGCTAACCGTATAGTGATACAGGTATTCGTCGATGTAGAGCGCTACAGTCTCGACAACCTAATCCATAGAATGCTCAACACCTTGAAGAGCATGCTCGACTTCCTCACCATCACCATAGTACACGCGAAACCGGAGCACCTAGGAGAGCTACAGGAGCTCGAGTACGAGCTTGATAGGGTCTACGCTCTATCGGTGCGATACACCTACGTACTCAGCACGCTTCGATGCACACCGTTCCTAACCGAGTACCGAACGCTGATCAAGTCCCTCGAAGATATCGGAGACGCGTTGACGATGGCAGCCAACGCTCTGAAGACTAGACCGAGCGTATTGGAGAAGCTATCGAAGTACATGGAGGATCGTGCCGAGGAGCTTAAGAACATGTTCTTCTACGTCCTCGACCTGATATACGAAGCATTGACGAAGAACGAGGTGTTCGTAGCAAGCAAAGCCGTAGACCTTTCTCAGGAGGTAACGAGGTACGTATCCAAGCTAGAGGAAAGCCTCCCCACCAACATGTTCACGAGCGAAGAACTCGTTGCCGCCAAGCATTTCTTCGAGAAGTTCAAGCTGGTAGGGAACTATCTACAGGGAGCCGCTGAACTAGCGTTCGACATAGCGCTAGAGAAGGCAGGGAACCTAATCAACTTAGCTCGATGACGAACGTTTCCAACACCTTTTCTTTTCCATCAATTCGTTAACGCGATTAGGATCCAACGCTATTAACGCGAGGTCTAGGAACCTCAATTCGATTACAAGCAATATATATGCATGGATAGCTATAGCTAGCGGACGGGGGTAGGGAATGAAACGTAGCTTACTCTTGCCATCCATGCTCGTGGCCCTTATCGTGCTCAGCCTAAGCATATCGACGTTGCTACCCTACGTAACGCCTATGCTTAACGAGGTACGCAATGGTTCTGGAGTAGTGCTATCGCTGAGATTCATTCCTAGTACCTCGATGCTATCCGAACGCGTTGGCAACGTGAAACAGATATACGTTGAGGTACACATTGCTTCGGCTTCGGGACCCATGACCACGGTTTACCGAGGACCTTTAGCTACTTACATGATTGGTCTTAGCTATTCGACAAACGAAGCATTCCGTAGAGTCGTAGATTCGTGGTGTAGGTTGCTTGCATCGAGAAACGAGCTAGATTCCATTCGTAGGACCGAGGGTAGGGGCATCATCGTCGATGTCTACGTCGTTGGGTCGAAGGGTATCCTACACCTTATGGAAGGCACAACGTTTCATCCGTGGAGGATCTGTAGAGGAGAGCTCGAGATACTCAACGTGGTTCTCGATGTACGTAGCGCTGAGCTAATACGTATACCGGGTAAGGATAGGAAAGGCTTAGAACCGCTAGATGGGTCGATCGGACCCATAGACATGCATACCGAGAAGGTATGGTACCTAGGACCCGAGAACCTCTCTAGCCAAGTCATACCAACGATAGTTGTAGGAGGTAGGAAGTACGTTGAGATGCCTATATTCGTTGTGAGGAACGAGCTTGCGCACTCAGCAGTGGTAGGGTTCTCGATAGTGATCGTCAATGCATACAAGCTTAGGATACCATTCGTCGTAGCGACAGGGTCCAGCATCGACAACGCTTACGGAGATCTTGCAGAGGTATCGATAGAGTTGTATAAGCTCGATACAACTGCTTTTGAAGTTTATACAAGCTTCTATGAGTACTACGCAGCTCAACCACAGCAATCAACATACGTATACATCTATGCACGTCCATACGCAGAGTATTGGGTTACGTATGTGGGTGACGACCCATTGCTGAAACGATTGGTTCTCTACGTGAACGATATCGCGATATATGGTGCAACCATTCTTGGAGGTGCTAAGGTAGGCGAGCCACCATCGATTGTTACGCAATACTTCTTCAACGATAAT
>JAMOOB010000051.1 GCA_027066265.1 Desulfurococcales archaeon | reverse complement strand
GTAAGCGAGCGCAAGGCTGTATACATCCCTTGGTACGCCGAGCATGTCTAGCATCGATGAAGCCGTTAGGAACCCCACAACGCTGAGCACCAACGCTACGAACTCCATGAATACGACGACTTCTCCTGCCACCTCCTCAGCACGTTCTTTAGCTCCACTCCCAACGAGCTGCGAAATCAATGCTATGCATGCAGACGCGAACCCCATGCCGAAGGAGTAGACAAGCGATAGAATGTATATCGATACGATCACTCCTCCAAAAGCTGGTGCACCGAGTCTACCGAGCCATAGAGCGTCGATGAGGTTGTAGGAAACGTTCACTAGATTCGCTACGATGAGTGGATAAGCGAGCCAGAAAATAGTGCGTAGAGGTTTACCGCGAAGGATTGTATCTCTGTATTCTTCTACTCGTGACAATACACGGTACCTAGAGCTGTTTGCTCTTTCTGTGCTCTAGACTATGCTTAGACAACTCGTTCTCTACGAGTTCGCGATTCTGTTCGATGAGCTGCTGAACTATGTGTAGATACCTAGCTACCCTCACGGCAACGGGATCTACTTCGCGAAGCTCTTTCCCATCGACGACCACGAAGTGCTTCCTAACGATTCTCTTACCCAGTATGTACTCGGCTTCGTTTACGCTTGCATGGAGCGTATAGCAGTGCGGGCTTCCATCGACGGTCACGACCCACACCTCTTCAATCCAATCCTCGTTGCTTCTGATGATGCTGGCAATCTTTCCGTAATGCGTTGGGTTCTCACGCTCTGGACATGCTAGCAGAACCACGCATTCGTTCTCGAGCTTCGCGAATAGATCCGGATTAATGTTTGGAAGACATGCTGAGACTATGCAAAGCCTCTTCCTCTGTCTGATTAGGGGAGACTTTACCCACGTGCTCCAGAGCCATGCCCTCTCCACATGCTTCACCTCACGGGAGTCCGGAACACGAAGCGAACCTCTTAAGCACATCGTCTACGCTAAGCTCACCGCGTTCACGTAGGTACTTCTCAAGTACGAGAAACACACAGTACTGACCACACATCGTGCACGAAGCTATCTGTTGACGGAACCTCTCGTACATTCTACGGGCTTTCTCGGGATCCGGTGCATACGCTATCTGCTTCTCCCAATCGAGCTTAGCTCTACTGATGCTTATCTCAACATCTTTCCTCGCAGCTCTAGGACCCAGCTTAACGATGTCGCCAGCATGCGCAGCTATCTTCGAAGCAATGAGTCCTTCCTTCACGTCTTCGGGCGTTGGTAGGGATAGGTGTTCGGCTGGCGTTAGGTAGCATATCAGGTCAGCACCGGCTGCAGCAGCAATAGCAGCACCTATCGCTGCCGCGATATGGTCGTATCCAAGCGCAGCGTCGGTAACGAGGGGTCCCAGCACGTAGTAGGGTACTCCACCACTCAAGCTCTTCATCAGCTTTACGTCGACAACAACCTTGTCTAGAGGCATGTGACCCGGTCCCTCTATCATTACCTGCACTCCTCGTGCAATCGCTTGCCTAGCTAGCCTAGCGTTGTTTACGAGCTCGGCTATCTGGAACTCGTCGTGTGCATCGGCTAAGGCTCCCGGTCTAAGTGCATCGCCTAAGCTTATCACGGCATCGTACTCGGCGAACAGTTCGAGGAGGTAGTCCCAGTGCTTTAGGTAGGGATTCTCTTCATCGTTTTCGAGCATCCATGCAGCTAGCATAGCGCCTCCTCGGCTAACGATTGGTGCAACTCTGCTGCTCTTGACGACCCTCTTCGCTAAGTCCTTGGTTATCGCTGCGTGTATGGTCATGAAGTCGACTCCGTCCCTAAGATGTCTCTCAACGATCTTTAGGAACCAGTCCGAGGGCATCGATAGACCTCCGTACTTCCTAACACCTTCGATCCATGCTTGGTACGTCGGTACCGTACCGAAGGGAAGCGGTTGCGAAACCTCCATCAACACCCTCCTAATCTCATCGAGATCCCCACCCGTGCTCAGATCCATGATCGTATCGGAACCGTATTCCACAGCAATCCTAGCCTTTGCCTTCTCCATCTCTACATCTATCACGGTTCCACTCGTACCAATGTTTACGTTCACCTTCGTTCGCAGACCTTCGCCAATACCTATAGGCCTAACCTTGCCCGTTCTCCTTACGTTCCTAGGAACTATGGCTCGTCCTTCAGCAACGAGTTTAGCAAGCTTTCTAGGATCTACACCCTCCTCCTTAGCCACGATCACGATCTCGTCGGGTATCGATCCAGAACGTACTTCGTCGATGAGGGTCTTAGCCATTGGTAGACCCGGGGGAGAGACCTCGTGGAGAGTTATTAGGTGTAGATAGAGCGCGGATACGGTGATGAGCGTCGGGCTACGCTGATACGTGATGATCACCGCCACCGTCTGAGGCGATCCGCATGGTGATCTGCGCTCTCGAGTATCGCTACGGATCGGAAGAGATGCGTTGCATAGTATCGCGAGAGAACTTCGTTAGGAAGCTGATCGAGGTAGAGATCGCTCTCCTAGGTGCGCTAGCCGATGCCGGTTTGGCGCCTAGGCATTGCGAAGAGATTGTTAAGCGTTGCGCTTCAAACATCGATCCCAAAGACGTGGATAGACTCGAGCAATCGATCGGTCACGACATAGCCGCCCTAGCGATACTCATGGCTGAGCGATGTGGTGAGTGCGGTAAGTACGTCCATCTCGGAGCTACGAGCTACGACATCGTCGATACCGCGTGGAGCCTCGTGCTCCGCGAAGCCTTGTCCCTAATCAAGCGCCGGCTCGCCAGCATTATCGAGAAGCTCGCTACCCTCGCAGACCGTCATCGACACACGCTGATGGTTGGACGAACACATGGTCAGCACGCGCTGCCCATAACGTTGGGGTTCAAGTTCGCTAACTACGTCTACGAACTTAGTAGATCCCTCGAGAGGTTGATTGAGTGCGAGAAAAGGGTTATTCGAGCCAAGATCTCGGGAGCCGTCGGAACGATGGCTGCCTGGGGCAGCAAGGGCTTCGTCGTTGAGCAAGGTGTATGTCGAAGACTCGGTCTGGATCCGCATATCATATCGACGCAGGTAGCTCCAAGAGATGGATTTGCAGAGCTTGCATCGGTTCTAGCGATACTGGCTAGCCAACTCGATAGGTTCGCTATAGAGGTTAGGGAACTATCGAGACCTGAAATCGATGAGCTTGTAGAGGGCGTGGAGAGGGTTGGTAGCAGTACTATGCCTCACAAAAGGAATCCCGTGATCTCTGAAAGGATCTCGAGCTTAGCCAAGGTGATGAGGAGCCTAGTCATCGCAACTCTCGAAAACGTTCCTCTGTGGCACGAACGAGATCTCTCGAATAGCGCTGCTGAAAGGATCGTGATACCGCACATGCTTCTCGTAATGGATCAGATGCTTCTCGATTTCGAGAAGCTACTCAACGTTCTCAAAGCAAAGCCGGAGAACATGGTCAAGAACTTGGAGGTGACGCGCGGCCTCATAGCTAGCGAGTGCTTGATGATAAAGCTCGTTGAACGTGGATACCCAAGACACGAAGCCCACGCACTCTTAATGAAGCTCAGCAAACGTGTTTACGAGGAAGGGAAGCATTTCAGGGAAGTGGTTAGCGAAGCTCTTAGAAACGTGCTGAGCGATGAGGATGTCGATGCGTGCTTCGATTACTCTAGGTACCTAGGTATGGCGAACGAGCTCATAGATCGCGCTATAGACTACGCTAGGAAGATCCTTGAAAACGTTCGTAGTGGTAC
>JAMOOB010000050.1 GCA_027066265.1 Desulfurococcales archaeon | reverse complement strand
TTGCTACGTCTCTAAGAACAGCGTTGATCATGGCTAGCCTCACCTCGGGATCGGAAGCTATGGCTACGGCGAGTCTACGCCTTAGCTTGGGGTCTCGCTCGATGGCTTCGACAACCTCCTCAGCAATACTACCCACGTGTTTCCCCACCCTACGTTGCTTAGCCAAGGTTATAAACATGGGGGTTCGACATCGATTCGTAGCTAGATGCATTCGATCTCTTCAACGATCTTCTCGATCTTTTCGAGACACTCATCGATATCGATGCACTGCTCGAGAACTTCGCGAACCTCCTCCAGTGCAAAACGTGGTAGCGGAGCGTAGCTGCATATGCATGGAGATGAACGGATCTCGATACCGTCCGAACTCTGTAGAGCTAGGACAACGGTGTGGAAACTCGTTTGCGGAACCAGTACGTGGCGAAACACCTTTCTAAGACCCGAGCTACGGACTTCGACGAGCTCCCTACCCTCGTCGATGCTAGAACCCTCGTTCTCTACATCCATGGATCGAGGAGTCAAGCTCCTAAGGATCTTCTTGACGAAGGTGAGGGAATCCGTTAGGTATCCATCGAAGAGATCCCTAGCAACCACGTCCGCGAACCTAGCAAACCTACGGAGAGCGCGAACTGTATCATTTACGGGGATCGCTTCGAGAAGCTCGATACCGCTACGACTCGCAACGAGGTAGAGAACCGCTGGGATCTCGGGAACGCCAACGATGTACGCTTCGAAGGGGATGCTGCTCGACGAAGGGATTAGCGAAGCGAAGCAGTGCTCGGTATCGATATCGATAACGAACTTCGTACCCCTAACACGGATCTTCCTAGCCATGCAGATCAATCCACTTCAGTACCGCTTCCCCGGGAGCGATAACCGTGATCGCGCGGAGGTTCGCATCGATGGCTTGCTAAGCTTGTTGGAACCCTAGCTCGAGTACGGTAGCGGTCTCGGATTCCCTACGCATCGAGACGATGATCTTCGTCAGCACGATGCCGTTGGCCGCATCGATGACTCGCTCGATCAGTTCCTCCAACGTTTCTTCCGAAACCTTTCCCTGCCTACGTAGGTTCGCAATCTCTTTGATTACCTTCCTAAACAGATCTATCGCTCTATCCGCAACGTTGTCTCGAACTCTACGGAATAGACCGAGCTTGACTAGGTCCTCGAGCATTTCCTAGCTTCACCAGGAGATCTCCTCTATCACTCGTTCCGAGAACTCGATGATCTTCGCAGCGATCACCAGGAACACTTCCTGGAGCTTCGCCTTGGCTCTCCCATCGAATTCGATTCCTTCCCGTTCCAAGTACTCGACTATGTCTCGATACATCCTCTCAGCAACGGCCTGCGCTTCCAACCTCGTTGGGAGATCCCTTAGCGATTCGCATACGTCCTCAGCTTTCGCACCCTTCAACACCTTCTCTACGTAGGGCTTGGCTTCCCTAAAGATCGTGCCTAGATCGATGACTACGAAGCGTGGCTTAGGCACTTCGTGCTCCGTCCAGCGCCTAAGAACTTCGTCGACGAGGTCTAGGAGGTAGTACCTGAAGCTATCGTCGTAGCCGTACCAAGCTTCTTCGCTGTGGTGAACCTTCTGCGTCACGCGATCACCCATCCACGGTATCGCTAGCGTACGAAGCTATTAGCTGTTGGTAGAACTCCTCGAGCCTTCCAACACCTCTCTCAACGCCTTCTCTAGCAACGCAAGGAGTTCCTGAGCCCTTGGCGTGGGTGGGAGCGTGATCCTCAGAATGCCTAGATCGTAGTCTCTCCTCGAATCGTGCGATAACACGATGGGTCCGTAGCTCGTCGAGACGATGAGGAGCACGGGCTTGGCGTCGCCCAGCTCCTTGCCTAGCCTACTCAGCAAACCCTTTTCAAGCAATTCATCGAGTCTACATCCCTCGATCCTCAGCCTCTCTGCAACGATACGAACCAACGCTAGCACCGTACCCTACGTCCGCATCCCTGCCTATAAGACCATTCACGGTATTCATCGCGTTCGTGTCGAAGGTTTCGCTACGCGTTGAGGGCTAGACGTAGCGTTAGTGCGAGACCTAGTGCGAGAGCAAGGATGTCGGCGAGCGATCCTAGGCACAGGCCTTCTCTAGCCAGCTTCTCGTCGAGCTGTTCAAGGTGTTTCCACCGATCTTCGGAAGCGTTTAGGAGCTGCAGTGCTTCGCATAGACGTCTACGTAGTTCTTCGGCGCGCTGCTTCCCGTACCTACGAAGCGTCGTGGTATCGAGTTCCCTACAGCCGAGCTCTAGAAAGGTTCTGAGCACGGCGTAGCTCCACCCATATCCTCGATCCACGAGCTTCAGTATCCTCGAAGCGAGTTCCCTACTCCGTGGAAAGCCCTCGACGATCTCTCTCGATGGTAGGTCTATGGATGCGCTGTAGAGAAGCACTCTCCACAGAGTTACGTTCTGCGTACGCAGCTCTTCCTCGTATCTAGGGCTCCAGACGTTGGGCATCTCAACCCTATCGCGTGGAGATACGTAGCTTGGGCAAGCGAGTCTCACAGCACGGTAGAGCTCCACGGCATCCTCAACGCTCGAGAACTCCCTGACTATGGATGTAGCTCGCTCGAGTCCTTCGAGGATGCTGGAACCCACGCTAAGCGCGTTGCCTATCCCTAGCGCTGCTACGTGTATCAGCAGAGCCGTTCCTAGGCAAGGGTTCCTACCCGTTGCTAGGAAACACACCCTCTCCATGCATCTACGTATCAGATCCCCAACCACGGGGTTCCAGCTCCGTGGATCCGTGGATCCCCGGATCAACGCTTCGAGAACCGTTGGATGCATAGCAGATGCGCAGAGGTAGAAATCGAGAAGCTTCTTATCCACGAAGCTCCGCGATGGATGAACGCAGCCAGGTTTGAAAAACGTTGGTTCGAGAGCTACTCCCAGGACTAGTGCTGTCGATACCTCGAAGAGCTTCCTACGAATGTTCTGCGTTTCCACCACCCTCCACTACCCTAGCCATGGCTCCGGGAGCCGGTCTAGCGATAACTAGGTGCTCTAGCTCCGTACCGCATTCACGGTACGCATCCTCCATGCATCTAGCAACGATCTCAGCACGTTCACGATCGCTGCAGAGAGCAATTATCGAGGGACCAGCACCGCTGAGAGCAACGCCTAGAGCACCGCATCTCTTGGCAGCGTTCCTAACCTCGTAGTAGCACGGTACGTACCTAGCCCTCGCCGGCTCAACGATGTAGTCCTCCATCCCTTCCCCGACAAGGGCTAGGTTCCCGATCTCGAGACCCAGCACGATCTTGAGTAGGTTCGTAGCGTTGACGACTACCTTCGAGAGCTCTACGCTTCTAGGGATCACCGATCTCATCAGAGCGGTCTTCCCCTTGACGAAGGGTGTTCGCGGAACCGCTACCACTAGGTATGCCTCGGGGTACCAGGATCGGAAACTCATGGTTTTCCTATCGAGGAGAGCAACGAATCCACCAACGATGCTGGCAGCCACGTTATCGTAGTGAGGTTCTCCAGCAGCCACAGCTTCTCCAGCACCAGCGAACCTAATCAATGCTCCGAGATCTCGAAGACGCAGCGCTTCGGCGAGTCCACGAACGGCTGCAGCCGCCGTAGCACCGCTGCTACCCAATCCCTTGGCTACGGGAACTCCCTTCCATATCCTTAGACGGATATCGATCTCGAGACCCAGCTCGCCGATCATTGTTCGGAGAGCAGCGATAGCGGTATTTGCATCCCTATCGACGTAGGGTGCGTAGGGACCATCGACC
>JAMOOB010000049.1 GCA_027066265.1 Desulfurococcales archaeon | reverse complement strand
CTGTACTCAAGACATACGAAGCCTAGGTCTAGACCTTCGATCCACTCCACGGGTTCTTCCGGAACAGGTTTCTCCCAAGGCTTGAACCTCAGGACTCCGAGAGCTCTCGATCTGCGTAGACCCAGCGATCCGAGCATGGCATCGATCTCGGCAACTGTGTAGAACCGAGCGATGCTGTAGAAAACGTGTCCACGTTTACCTAGCTCAGCGTAGTGCTTACCCCACGAACTATCTCGAGGAACGATGCACACAACGATACTTCCACCGGATCGAAGTACGCGTACGCTCTCCCTAAGCACGGTCTCGGGCTCTTCTAGGAAGCAGAGCGTTGTTACGAGGAGTACGGTGGAGAAACACCTCGATCGGAACGGAAGTCGTTCCCCGAACCCTTGAACTACGTCTAGACCTCGTCTACGAGCCTTCGAAAGCATTGAGATCGAGGGATCGATGCCTACGTCTACGCCCAGCTTCGAAGCGAAGAAACCCGTTCCCACACCGATCTCGAGAACGGGTTTGGAACGGATGAATCTCCTTAGCAAGCGTAGCTCGTTCTCAGCAATAACCTTGTTCTTCTCGAACCATCGATCGTACCTATCAGCGTAGGTATCGAAGATCGCGAAACTCATGGATTCCCACCGCTGTTCCTAGGATATACGTAGGAGAGGAACGCTATCTCTTCGTAGCGTTGCGGAGCGCTACGACGAGGAGAGGAAGGTTTACAGCGATTGCGAGGGGTACGAACGAGCGTAGGGTGGACTCTACGTAGCTGGGAAGCTCTACGAATAGAACGGTTATCGATACCAGTACGAGACCTAGGGAATAGCTTGCGATGCTTGCTGCTAGCAGTGATAGGAAATCGATGCGTTTCCTCTCAGCAACGTAGTACATGGAGGCGATGATGATCGAGAGCACTAGCGTTACGAACAACGAGAATGCGTCGAGCGATGCGTACATCCCTACCGCCAACCGTATCGAGCTGGGTATGTACAAAAACGTTTCGGTGATTCTTCAAGCGATTGAATTGCTAGAGGTTCTCTAGGTAGGTCTCCTCGATGATCTGCTTCGTTACCTCGAACGGCGTTAACCTCATCCAGGATCGGAACGGTTTGGTTTCGAGTAGCTTCAGAACGTTCTCGAGATCCTTCTCCGTGAATCCGTAGTTCGAGAGCTTCTCATCGAAGCCAACGTCTCTAAGGAACTTCTCCAGGGATTTCCTTGCTCGAGAAGCTTCTTCCGGAGAACCGCTCAGCGATGGGTCTAGGGGTTTGAGTATCTCTGCACATATCCTCGGCTTGGCTCTGTAGATATGCTCCAACAGCTTGGGTCCTACGATGCCTAGCCCAGCTCCATGAGGTAGCTCTGGTCTTAGACCACTCAACACGTGCTCGAGGATGTGTACGATGTGCGTCGCCGCTACGTCTATGGCTATCCCCGCAATCATCGATGCGTACAGTAGCCAGTACCTAGCATCGACATCGTCGGGCTTCTCGAGAGCCTTGGGGAGGTACTCGAAGATCTTCCTAGCCGCTTCCACGCTAAGCATCTCGGTGAAGGGGTTGGCGAGGGTAGAGGTAGCTGCTTCGATAGCGTGGAACAGAGCGTCTATCGATGTGTACAGCGTTTGGTTTCTTGGAAGCGTGAGGGTGTAGCGAGGATCGTCTACGCTAGCAGTTGGGTAGCAAACACCGGCGCCAAGCTTCTCCCTAGTCTCGTCGATCGTTGCAACGGCATACCTATCCACCTCCGAACCCGTTCCGTGGGTAAGGTTGATCGCGTAGAGAGGTAGGTTCCTCGATGCCTTCCTAGCTCCGTAGAGGTAGTCGCGGCACGAACCTCCGCACGCAACGATCGTAGCCACGAGCTTGGCGGTATCTATCGCGCTACCACCACCGATAGCAATGAGTGCGTGGGGTCCGAACCTCCAGACCTCCTCGGCAACGGCATCGATGAGGCTACAGCTAGGGTTGGGAACAACCTTATCGATCACGATGTACTCGATCCCTAGCTTTCCGAGGAGCTGCTCAACGTCCTGAAGCGCACCGCTAACCCTAGCACTCTTCCTACCGCATACGATGGCTACGCGTCTATGGCTCCTCAGGTAAGGCTCTAGGAACTCGATGCATTTCTCACCGAAGCAGAGCTTCGTAGGCGTGTTCAGCGTGAACCTCGTCAAGCCGGGGTCCCACAACGATCGACGTGTATCGGGGAGAAAAGGGGTTAGATCTCGAGCATCGCACCGTACTCGTACCAGATCCTACAGCTTCCCTCCGACGAAACCATGCATGGGCCTAGAGGATGCTCGGGTCTACAACCACGTCCAAAGTTGGGGCAGTCCACGGGCTTGGCTAACCCTAGCAGAACGTCTCCGCATCTACATCCACGAACCTCGAGCTCGTCATCGATGGGATGCTCTAAGCCTAGCTCTCGGTAAGCACACCACTCGCGATACCTATCCCTAAGCACGAGGCCACTAGACGGAACCATGCCTATGCCTCTCCACCAAGCATCTACGACCTCGAACACTTCCTCGATGAGCTTCCTTGCGTAGAGGTTCCCGTTCCACGTCACGGCTCTACGGTACTCGTTAACGATGCCGATCCTCTTCTCCACGAACATCCTGAGGATCTCGGCTATCGCCACCAAGACGTCGAGCGGTTCGAAACCAGCTACAACCGTGGGAACCCCGTACTCTTGGGGTAGGAAGCTCCACGTAGATGCACCTACGATCGTCGATACGTGTCCCGGCGCAATCACGCCGATACGTTCCTCCCTCAAAGCATCTCGATGAAGCTCCACGACGTACCTCATTATCGGGGGAGTTAACCGGGCTACGGACATGATTAGGAGGTTCCTCGGGACTTTTCCTAGGGATAGCAACGATGCGTAGCCCGGTACCGTGGTCTCGAACCCGATCGCTAGGAAGATGCATTGCTTTCCAAGCTCTCGAGCGATCTTCGTAGCGTCTAGGAAGCTGTACACGATCCTAACATCGTACCCAGCACGTTTAGCATCGAGAAGGCTATTCATGCCCTCGACGCTCCTAATCGTGGGGACCCTAACAACGTCTCCGAAGGTAATGATCGTGAAGCCCTCGGTAGCGAGCTTGATGCAGTACTCGATCGCTCTGGAAGGAGTTACGCATACCGGGCATCCGGGACCGGCTACGAGCTCGACGTTGCTAGGCATCAAGCTTCGGAGACCGTACCTAGAGACCGTGTGTTCGTGCGTACCACAGAAGTTGATTACCTTGACCCTACCCTCGATCCTGCGGGCAAGGCTATGCACGAGGTCCACAATCTTGGAAGCAGCTAAACGAGATGAAAAGAGTGTTAATGGGTTGGGAGAGCTAGGCAATATCTACGTCACCGATATCGAGATCGCCAACGTCTACGTCGCCGACATCGGTATCGCCAACATCTACGTCTCCAGCCTCAGCTTCCTCGCCACCAACATCCTCGACCTCGCTACCCTCCGTCTCCGCACCGCTATCGGTATCGATGTCGCTGGGCACGGTTTCGGGTACGTATTCGTAGCCGAGCACGGGTGCGAAGATGGGTAGCATAGCCATGTCTAGAAGGTTGAGCCAGAACATGAGCCATAGAAGGTACTCGAAACCGCTGAACATAGGCACCAAGCTCTCGCGCTCAACGGCGACGCGTTCCTTGACGAAGTTCGCCAACTCCTTCAGCTTATCGAGTACGTGAGCAACTCTCTCGAAACCACGTTCCGTAAGCACGTAGCTACGCTTCCTAAAGATCCAGAACCCTTTCTCCACAGGCTTGACGTAGCCCTCCAGCTCTA
>JAMOOB010000048.1 GCA_027066265.1 Desulfurococcales archaeon | reverse complement strand
GCATTGCCCGATCGCGGCTCGACCACCGTTTTCTCTGGATAGAATACCGCGTCCGTCGTGAAGATACGCATCTCTACTCACCCATCTACGCAACGTAGAGAAGCGCATGCGTATGTTGACCATGTTCACGAAGTTCGTAGTTCTCGATGTTGCGAATGGTCACAGTGTTCGTATTAATTCGAGCTAGGGATGGGGGTTGATCCATGCATGGATCTAGCCATCCCCGCATAAACCTGTAGAGAGCTGCGTAGCGAGGTTCGCGTTCCTCGTCCTGTAGAGCTCTACACCTACGCATCCAGACCCGTCGTGCACCGCGGAACTCGGATCAGTAAGCTGAATCACTTCGTTGAACTGTAGCTCAGCACAGCGATGTCGTAGCCTACGTAGACTGCTCCTCGATACCCATCGCTTTGAGTACGAGCTTCACCAACTCTGTGGGATCCCGAGCGAATAGCCTAAGCATCGGTTCCTTACCAACATCACCAGCGTCGTAGATAGCCGTAGGCAGCTTTCCAGCTCTTCGAAACGCTTCCTCTACGATCCACGGAATCGAAGCACCTTCAACTCTACGGATCTCCTCGGGCTCTTCCCTACGATCGATGAACACGACCTCCTTGCCTAGCCTTCGAAGACCTTCGATTAGCTTTGGATGAGGCTTCAGATTCATGGCTGCTCTAACCGTGGGATCGAGCTCCATGGCTTTGAGGAGCGCTCGAGCTACGTGGCTCGAACCACCCATAGCAACTCTTCCCGCTACGACGATCCCTCTCCTCGTCTTCACGATCCTGCCCTCGATGCTCGCAACGTCGTCGATGCTACGGACGTACCTAGGATCGTAGGCGTAGACAACGTTCGTACCGACCTCCGGTACGAGCTCCTTGAACACCTCTCCATGCCTAAGAATCTCTTCCACCGCTTGCTGAACCATGGATAGCGAGCGATATGCATGCACATCGATCTCTAGCGATGCTAGCGTAGCTGGTACCAGAGGACCATCGCTAACCCTGTAGGCGTAGGCTATGGCTAGGTACGTAACGTTCTTGGCTAGGCGAAGCGCTTCCTCGATACCCATACCCATGGCGAGCGCACTAGCTAGAGCTGCAGAGAAACAGCATCCCGTACCCCTAACAACGCGAGGTTCCCTAGGCTTCTCGAGCAGTATGTACGTACCATCGACGTAGGCAACATCGATAGCGCGAAGCTCTTCGAGGTGACCACCCTTCACAACCACGACCTTGACACCGTACTGCTCCGCGATCTTCCTAGCCAACCTCTTGGCGTCCTCAACGCTTCGAGGAACCTCTCCCACGAAAGCCTTCACCTCCTCGGCGTTGGGCGTAACCACGGTTGCCATCGGCAACAACCTCCTCTTCATGACCTCGATGCTCTCGTCGCTCGTAAGAACCGTACCATCCTTGGCACGCATCACCGGATCTACTACGAGAGGAATCTTCGTATCCTCGACGAGCTCGGCAACGATCTCTACATGGCGTGGAAGAGGTAGTGCACCAGTCTTAACGCTACGGATATCCAGATCCCTTCGAAGAACATCGATCATCTCCTCAACGATGCTGGGATCCACGGAGATAACGCGTTGAATACCTCGCGTGTTCTGCACAGTTATACAGGTTGTGGCGCAGGCTCCGTGGAGACCCAGCGCAGAGATAACCTTGATATCCACGAGGATCCCAGCGGAACCGGATGGATCTAGCCCAGCTACGGTGAGAACGCTTGGAATCCTCATCGAATCACCGCGATAACGTGGCTACGGGAGTTGAAGAGCTATACATCCCGCACTGGTTCTTCGAATCCCTTAGCTACAGACTGGCTTGGCTAGACGTTGAGGAGGGTTGGCTATACCTAGAGATCGATGCTAAGTGCCCCAACTGTTTCCGTAGAACGAGCTCTACCTGGCTCGTCCTACGTACGGAGATCGATCTTCTCGATACCTACCTAAGGTGTTGGTACTGCGGCTACAACATAGGTGAACTCGTTAGGAGAGAGGTCGAGACGTTCCTAGCCGAGGTAGATTCGCTTCTTAGAAGAGTTGAGGAGGAGAGACGTATCTATGGAGCTCCTACCCTTCGTCGAGGATCTTAGGGTCGTTGGTACGCTGGGTAGCAACGTAGATATCGTTAGGATCGAGCGATGGAGTAGCTCGTTGAAGTACTACCTATGTACCTACCCCGAGAAGTGTCTAGAGGTAGAACCTTCGAGGATTCCACCTAGCTGGAAACTCTTCGCACCATACATCCACGGGTACACGATCCTAGACGAGGATGCTTTCGTCGAGGATCTCGCCAAGGCTCTGAGAAACAGCTTGGAGGGCAAGACGTTGGTTCTCGGGTTTAGCGGTGGTAAGGATTCGACAGCGCTCCTCGTACTAGCTACGAAACTCGTTCAGTACGTGAATGCCGAGCTGCTGCCGATCTACGTCCACGTACCTATCCTAGACACTTCGAAGAACCTTAGCTTCGTCGACTACGTATCGAAGAAGCTCGGTATCGAGATCGTGGTGGTGGAGGCTAAGCGTAGAGACGTATTATCGAAGCTACGCTGGTTGGGTATGCCTAGGAGAGGATTTAGGTGGTGTACGGCATTCAAAGTCGTTCCCATGAGAAGGATCGTGAAGGAGCGGAACGCGATCGAGCTTCTCGGCGATCGAGTCTTCGAATCGCTGAAGCGTTTGAAGAGGTTGCTACCCATTGCAGGGAAGAGCGTTGTGTATGCTAGGAAGCTCCATCTCTTGGCATTCGCAACGTTTCTGGATATCCATAGGATCGTTAGGAGGTACGGTCTCGTTCACCCAAGCTATCTAGAGGGATCGCTGAGAGTATCGTGTACTCTCTGCCCCTACAGAACGCTCTTCGAGATCGATCTACGTAACCACGACGATCCGGGTCTCATCGAAGAGCTTCTCAGAAGAGATTACTCGAAGAGGTTCTCTAGGATAGTGGATCTCGAGACCTTCCTAAACCTATCGCTATGGAGATTCGATCCCTCGAGAACCGCGAGAATACTTAGGTTGGTGAAGAGCGTTGAAGAGCGTTGTCGTGAGCATGGCTGCGAAGAAATTGCTTGGAGCTGGATCAAGCAGAGGATTGCAGAGCTATGGAGCGTGGATATCGATGCTCCTTACCTAGGCATCGACAAGGTCGTTGATATGCTTAGGAACTCTACCTCTTCTCTACCCACCTAACGTTCTCCATAACCTTGTCTAGATCCGTAGCAGCTACAACGATCGAATGGTCTCCGGCTCCACCGATCCACAGAAGCTTCTCTCTGTATAGAACCAGACCACAGCCGTAGATCGTGTTGGGTCTATCACCGAGCTTCTCGTGTATCGTACGTGGTTCGAGGAGGTAGTTCGTTACACCTACGAGATTGCCTTCGGAATCCAGAAGCGCGAAGCCGTGGCGGTAACCGTAGTCGCTCCTCGAAACTCCGTGCCATGCAGCTAGGTAGAGATCCTTCTCTAGCTTAACAACGTTGGTACTCCAACCAACCTTGTACTCCCACGGTTCGGGTGCTAGGATCAGCTTCACGGATTCGAGCTCTACGAAACCATCCACGGGATCGAAGATGCATGACCAGCACGCTGAGAAGCTCGGTATGCTAGGTCTTGCAAGAGCCATGCATCTCCTCGCTCCGTAGCGAAGAACGGTACCGTTCTTCCAATCCTCGAGAACAAACGTTTCGCTACCCATCCTAGCCTTCAGAACGTTCCTCATCGAAACCCTTCGATTCTCTAGATCAACCATTGCGTAGCCCTGCATCGGTACCGGTACGCAGTACTCGGGATTCCTAGAACCCACC
>JAMOOB010000047.1 GCA_027066265.1 Desulfurococcales archaeon | reverse complement strand
GCACTACGTAGGTTCGGCACCCAGCGATCTGCATGATTAAGCTCGCCTTAACTCCTGGAGCACCCGTCATGTCTAGAACGATGTCGTTAGGACTAGGCTCGAGTGCGTGCACAACGAGAACGGATGCCTTATCCTGGAAGAATACGGATAGATCTTCCAAGAGCTTCGTATGATGGACAGGTTTAGTGAACCTCTTGATGAAGAGCATGTAGGGAATTTCACGATCTCTCTCAACTTCGTAACCTTCGGACTTCATAACGTTCTCGACTTCTTCAATACTCTTCTTCAACGTATTGACCCTTACCCATACAATCTCTTCTTCGAGAGCTTTCAGAAGCTCTACACAGCTCCGTTCATCCAAGACCTTCAACAACTCCTCGACGAACCACCTAGGATACGAAAGCTCTATAGCGATCCTCGATACGGGATCCAGATCTTTCACAAGCTCTTCAATGCTAGGGATAGGTTTTGGACACGATCTTTCGAAAGATCTTCTAAACCTCTCGATGTCGTTCCATAGCTTGGGAACGTTATCGGGCGAAGCATAGATGTAGAGCCATAGACGTACAAGACGTCTAAACCCTGCGTTGGTTCCATAAATCCGTTTCTCTATCTCGCGAAGCGTGTAGTACTTCAACGCGATACCTCTGCATATCCTGTATATGGTTCCTGCATCGATGATGCGTAGCTTTGGTGGTACTACCTCCTTGAATGCAAGGTCGAGAGAAATCCTCTTCTCTCGAACTCTATGCAGTACGCGAGCAGCGAGCTCTATGGCTAAACGAAGCTTTCTGGTCAACGTCATGCAGATCACGCGACGAATATATCTACGCAGCACTCATAGATTTCGAGGGGTACCGTGGTTAAGATAGTATTCGCGACGAGAATCCATAGAGTAGCGTTCGAGATACTTAGGAAGTACGGTTTCGAGGTAGAGGTCTACGAAGGTGGAAGGTATCCACCCAAGGAATGGTTTCGCGAAAAACTGATCGATGCTGATGCACTCGTCGTAACGCCTATGCATAGGGTTGACGAGGAACTTCTTGGCTATGGACCGAGGCTCAAGGTAGTAGCTCTCTTTGGAAGTGGATACGAGAACATCGATATCGATGCGTGTAGTCGTAGGAAGGTATGCGTTTTCCGAGAACCCGAAGCTATCGATCGAGCTGTTGCAGAGCATGTTCTAGCACTAGTCCTATCCCTAATGAGAAAGGTTGTGGAAGGCGATAGATACGTTAGGGAAGGTAGGTGGAGCGAAGGTCCAGCACCGCGAGAGTTGCTAAGCTCTTCGCTTGAAGGTAAGAAGATCGGGATCGTAGGTATGGGTCTCCTGGGAAGGTATGTAGCACAGCTATTCCGTAGACTTGGTCTCGAGGTAATGTACTGGTCTCGAAGAAGGAAACTCGATGTAGAGGAGAACCTTGGTCTGCAGTACGTAGAGCTAGACGATCTCTTGGCGCAGAGCGATGTGGTGATAGTAACCGTTGCATACACTCCGGAAACGCACCACCTCATAGATGAGCGAAGGCTTCGCAAGATGAAGAGTAGCGCTATCCTTGTGAACGTTTCGCGTGGAGGTGTCGTAGATACGAATGCTCTCGTGAAAGCTCTGAGCGAGGGATGGATAAGGGGAGCAGCTCTAGACGTCTTCGAGGAAGAACCCTTGCCTCCAGATCACCCTCTTACAAAGCTTCGAAACGTTGTGTTAACGCCACACATAGCTGGGTATACCAGGGAAGCAATGATTGAAACGAGTCGGTCTCTAGCAGAGGACCTAGTAAGGATATTCATTGAGAGAAAGCTTCCGAAGCATGTGTTGAACGGAGATGTTTGTGCATCGATATTGAATGCGTTATAGCGATGGTATGAGGTGGAGGAGTCTGAAGGTTTTGATGATGCCTGAAGATCTTCGAACACAGCTTTCGAACCCAGAGAAGTACTTTGACATAGCCATCGTTGAGGGTCCACGAATCTACGTAGCACACGTACTGCGCACGATGCTCGGTAACGAGCTCGTTGATGTGTGCGTGGTAGGTGATTACGTATGTAGCACGTTTATCGAATACATTGGTATTCCAAGGATTTGCGTAGTGGATGGAGCAACGCTTAGAGAACTGCACAGGGATGTTCCATGGACGTGCTTCGCATCGGTAAGGCGATGCGTAAATCCGCGAGGATGCATATCTACGAACTGTATCGAGGTTCTAAACGCACTACCTCGTGCTGTACCCACGCTTCTCTACGTGGAAGGAGAAGAGGATCTTCTAGCCCTCTACGCTACGGCTTCGAAGATCTGTAGATACGTACTCTTCGGAATCCCTGGAAGAGGTGTTGCGATAGTCGATACTGAGCGAAACTACGTCAAGGCTATTAACGTCCTCTCGCGATTTCGTTTAGTGGAGCTGGATGTGATGAATTATCGGATTGCTGAAACGTGATGATCCCTCGGACGCTGATGGAGATAGGTTTTTGAATCTCGAACGCGTACTCTATAACGATGCTGAGCACGCTAAACGCTGAACTGTGATGAGGGGCCAAAGCTCTGAGGTGCTTTTTCTTGACACTTACAGAGCAAATAATTGAATACCTCAAGAATAATCCTGGTGCTAGACCTTCAGACATAGCTAACGCTCTCGGTGTAAGCGTAAATCTCGTTAGAAGGATCCTCATGAGGCTTAGAAATCGTGGTATTGTGATGAGGATCGGGATGGGGTACGTCGTTCGCAGCGAAGCACTTCCTACACAGAAAGCTCATGAAGAATCAGTCGTTGAGAGTGAAGCTGTTGAACACGAAGAGAAGCCAGCCATGGTTAGCGTTAAACAGGTTAGTACAGGAGCTGAAGCGCCTAGGATCGGCGCTACGGGTACGGATGTGGAGGAACTTCGTGTAAGGGTAGAGAAGCTAGAGAACCTCGTAAAGGATTTGATGCGTAGGATTGACGAGATTCGGAACAGCGTTGAGAAGCTTATCGTTGCTCTCCAAAGTCGTGCAGATCATCAACGTATACCTACAGAGGAAGTCTTGGAAGAGATTCTAAGGATATGTGGATTCATCGAGGTCGAGAAGCTAGAGAGATTGGCGAAGATGCTGGGTATCGAGGCTAAGCTTCGTAATGCCGTGGAGGTAGGTGGTTACTACGTGAGTACCGAGTTTATTAAAGAGTTGAGCAAAGAACTCGAACGATTTGGTGCTGATGCACTGTCTCCTAGGAAGCGTGCATTACTCCAATTACTGGAGGAGCTAGGTTTCGTTGTTAGGAACGAGGATGGTTCGCTAAAGCTTTTGGACGAGTATTTCGAGCTTGATACGGAGTGATGAGTACGACTTCCACCTGATCTCGTGATGAAGATAGCGGTCTCTGACCAAGATTCGTGAACGCTATAACTTCTCGCATACTATTCTTTGATCGGTGATGACCCGCACTGGTTGCTGAGACGTGATGAGTGAACTCCCCTTCTGATGCTCAGAAGGGGGCAGGTTACGATCATCGTTCACCCTGACGTGCATTCATCATCGCATTCAAGCTTCTCGAAGATGGTCAGCCGTGGGCTACCCTCCGCATCCCGAGGACTACGGTCGGAAGCGGCGAGCCTCATCACGTACTCTACGAAGTGCTGTACCAGTCCTCTCCTAGCATTGCGGACCAACTCTATAAATCGAAGTGGTACAACGTAGGCTTCTATGCCAAGACTTCGAGAAGCGTGAATCCATTGAGCAACGTAGGTAGAATCCACTAGGTAGTTAGCATAGTCTTTGAACAGAATGTTTGGAACGACGAACACGATCCTACGAATCGTATGCATCAAGCCTTTAACGACTTCCTTGAACAGCGC
>JAMOOB010000046.1 GCA_027066265.1 Desulfurococcales archaeon | reverse complement strand
AGGCGTCGAGATCTTGGAGATGCGAGCTCCGCACATACATAGGCTAGCTCCGCAGAGAAGAACTGTGGCGAGGAAGGGGGTTAGCAAGTGAATCACCGGTACCGTGGTGTGGAGCAGAGGTATATATCGGTTGAGAACGCGTCCATAAGGATAGTGGTTTCAGATACGAAGCAAGCTCTGTCTCGAAGCGGGTTGCCAGACCTAGACTACGCCCTCAACCCATACCTAGGCTGCGCGCATCGATGCGTTTACTGCTACGCACGTAGGTACTTCGAGGATCTGTACCGCGGCAACGTTGTCGTGGTACGATCCTCGATACATCGCGTGCTCGCGAACGAGGTTCGCTACGTATCTAGAGGCGTGGTTGGCGTGGGAACCGTTACCGATCCCTACCAACCCATCGAAGCAGATCTAGAGCTAACGCGTCGCTGTCTCGAGATCCTGATCGAACGATCTAGGCTCTCCGTAAGCATCCAGACGAAGAGTAGTCTCGTTCTACGCGATCTCGATCTCCTAGCCATGGCTAGGGGTAGGGTAGACGTTGGCTTCACCATAACCTCGCTCGACCAGCGAATGAAGATCTTCGAACCCTACGCACCGCCACCCAAGGAACGAGTACGTGCTTTAGAGAAGCTTGCTAGCGAAGGCGTGAAGACGTGGATCTTCTACGGACCCGTAATCCCGGGGATCAACGATGACGATGATACGATTCGTAGTCTCGTAGAGCTTGCTCAGGAAACGAACAGCGTTCTCTACTACGATAAGCTACACATCAAACCATTCATGGAGCACGTACCCATGCTTAGAAACGTGGTCGAGGAAGTCCGTAGGTACCCATGGAGGAAGTTGTTCGAGTTCATCGAGGAGATGTGCAGAAGATATGGAGTGGTGTGCAGACCCGGATTCATAGGCGATGCCGTAGAGAAACCTAGGAGAACGCTAGATCAATACATTCGTTGACTACCTCGAGCAATGCTCAGACGTGATCCAAAGTCATGGCTTGGAAGTTCGGGATGCAAGCTGCGCGCTAGAATTCTCATTTGATGAGTGTTCGCGTCAACAATAATCTTTCGTGCTCCGAAGAGGATACGCTGATATCAGTTATTGAAAATCGAAAATGTATAGCTCTTATAGCTTGCTAGCGAGAGCAAGTGAATGGTTGTAGATCATGGTTGAGCAGGGGTTCTTGCTAGATGCGTCGGCAATCGTGGAGCTCGTTCTTCGCGAAGAGAAGATCTTCAACTCTATCGATCTGCACGTTATTGAGCTTACGAAGTACGAGTGTCTAAATGCTGTATGGAAACTCGTCAAGCGTGGCATAGTTACAGAGTTGGAAGGAGCTGTTCTCGGCAGAAGGATCTACGAAGTACTTAACACTATCGATATGATCACGATAGGTCTCGAATCTATGATGGAGGTACTTAAACTAGCGCTGGAGACAGGGTTGACGGTCTACGACGCTTCCTACCTCTACGTAGCTAAGGATAGGGGTCTCATCCTCGTATCGGAAGATGAGGAACTAACGAAAAAAGCAATTAAGTATGGTGTGAAGGCTCTGAACGTAGCCGAATTCCTTGCCATGATTAAGGGATCGCTACATGGATAAGCGATCCTCCCTAACAAATTTCGCTATGAGCTTTCCGCTCACTCCCTTACTACGAATCCTTCTTAGTACCTCCTCCTCTTCCTGTCTAACCCTAGCTTCCTCGAGGGCTATGCTGCACACCTTGCCTAGCTCAGAACTCCAAGAACTTAGACATCTGCATAGCTTATGCACTTCATCGACGCTATAACCGTGCTCGATAACGATGCTAAAGAGCTTGATGAATGCGTTCTTGGTCTCTACAAAGAGTTTCTCGGGTTCCTCTACGATCTCGAAATCTTTCACCGTACGAAGCCTCGCAATAACCTTATCAACAACCTCGTTAAGAATGACTCTGCATTTTTCGTCAGGTCTAACCGTTGCTAGGCATGCAAGTACCTCAGGCTTCAGCACTTCGCTCACGAAAGACCTCGCTATCTCCTCAAGCTTAGCGGAAGGGGCTTCCCTCCTCGCACGCGACAAAACTTTCTTAACAAGGTTATCGAGACGAATATCGTTGATCCTGTATCCCATGCTCTTAGCACGCTCCTTAACGGGTTCATACATAGCTCTACGTATTATCTCGTACCGCAGAGGGTACAACAGATGTTCTCTCTCCAGCTCCCTGACCTGCACCTCTGCCACCCGAGGCAGAGTCGTGGCAGAGCTTATAAAGATTCATGCCAGCTCGGGTCTGCAGCTCAGTCCTTTCCCAGGCGAGGAGAGTTGATACAGCAAGGAACGAATCGATGTGTGAATAAGCTGCAAAAGTTCATCGTATTAGGGAAGCGTCAGTTTTTGCTGAGGGATGTATCTACGAGCTTTCTTTACGACTATGTTCTCGAGGATCTTCAGCGGCAGCACGCCTTCTCCGAGTAGCCATCCATGGAATAGGCTATGGCTGTACCTAGGTCCTAGGAGCTCCACAACCTTCTTCCTTAGCTCGAGGATCCTGTTCTTTCCATAGTTGTAGCACGGCTGGTGCCCAGGGTTTAGCGTGTATCGAAGTGTTTCGGCGTAGGTACCTTCCTTCGGTAGGTACGAAGCCTAGCAACTATGTACGTACCGCACCTCGGATTGCGAAGACGTTTTAGAGGTTTCGCCCCCGAACCTAGGTTCGGGGGGAGAACCTGCCGTACTTCGATCCTAGACCCAAGACTAGGAGAGAGGATCTGTACGATCGTGATGAAGAGCTTCGTATGCTCGAGAACTTCGTGTACGAAGGTAAGCCTCTCGTAGTCGTTACCGGTATGCGTAGGCTTGGCAAGACTTCGCTGATCCTCGTTGCGTTGAACGAGATGCGTTACCCCTACCTACTCATCGATACGCGTGGCCTACCTCCTAACCCAAGCTATCGCGATCTCTACGAACGGATAGCGAACGCAATCAACGATTTTCTGGAGAGGAATAGGAGCGTAGTCGATAGCCTTAAGCACTACCTCGAGCGTGTGAAGGGTGTGGAGTTCCTCGGGATCTCCGTATCGTTCTCGTGGTCGAAGGATTCTCGAGTCGATTTGGTGCAGCTATTTGAGAGGATGGATAGGTGGGCACGGGATAGAGGTACGAGACTCGTCGTTGTGATCGATGAAGCGCAGCGGATCCGTGGTAGGTTGGCGAAGATGTTCGTCGAGGTGCTGGCGCATATCTACGACTACGCCGAGAACACTACGGTGATAGTATCGGGTTCCGAGGTAGGCGTACTCTACGGATTCCTTGGAGTAGGGGATCCAGAGCATCCTCTCTACGGAAGGCATTTCTCGGAAGTCAAGCTGAAGAGATTCGATCGCGAGCAGAGCATGGATTTCCTATACAGAGGATTCCGACAGTTCGGTATGGAGCCTCCCAGCGATGTAGTTGAGTACGCGGTTGATCGTCTAGACGGAGTGGTTGGGTGGTTGGTAGAGTTCGGTGCTAGATGCGTAGAGCTAGGCAAGATCGATCGAGGGATCGTGGATCTCGTTCTAGACGAAGCTTCGAAGCTAGTTCTGGCAGAGATCGAGCATCTCTTAGCTACGAGACCTCGAGAATCGAGGGAGAGGTACCTAGCGGTGCTGAAAGCCATCGCCAGCGGTTACCGTACGTGGAGCCAGGTACGGGAATACGTATCTAGAGAGCTAGGAGCTTCTCTACCCAAGAGCGTGCTACACAACATTCTCCACAACCTTCTCGAGATGACGCTGATCGAGAAGATCGTTGAGGGTAGGAACGTGTGGTACAGGATCGCTGATCCCATCCTAGAGCACGCTCTCAGGAAAATGCATCGCTTCTAGGAA
>JAMOOB010000045.1 GCA_027066265.1 Desulfurococcales archaeon | reverse complement strand
CGATTGCTTTCGGCATAAGCATTGCGGAGATCACGCTCGTAGCGATGAGGAGAGCTGGAATGTATTGTTCAAGTGCTTCCAGCCCCAAGGCTTTGATTAGTAGGAGTGCACTTGCAACGAGATTCACGAATATCGTTAAGAAGTTGGTTACGTGGCTCCACGACCTGTGATCACACGTCTCGAATACGCTAGTGCTAAGAGCGTTCCGGGCTAAGGCTAGCGAGATTGCGTGCATTAGAAAACCTGCGTAGAAGCTTCCCGGTCTAAACATCGTATACGTAGCTGGTATGCTCAGTAGTAACGAAAGGATGACGAGTATCTGTGGGGAGAGCCTGGTTCTCGCCGTAAGTTCTGCACATGTAGCGTAGGCAAGGATCCAGATCGTGGCTACGATGGAAACCTCGATGAGGTTTCTACACAGTTCGACGGAGAACCACGTGTAGAAAACTAGCTCTAGATAGCTTAACGAAGCTACGTAGAGTGCTAATGCTAGTAACCAGATCATACATCATCGCTACAATGCTTCGGAAGCGAAGGTTTTTGTAGTAGGTAGCTCCTCAAACCTTTGAACAGAGCCACCTGCCAAGCTCTTCACCATTCTTAAACGTTTCAATTCTCGACGTGCAGCGCTCGTCTATGCATGGAACGAACTGCTGAAGTCTATCGCTATCGAGACCGTAGCCCACGAGCAACGCTACGGGTTTTCCTTCGCAGTACGCAGTAAAGATCTCCTGCATGGTTCCGGCAGCACCACCTAGAGCTACGAGAACGTCGCATGCTCGTGCAAGGAACACGCTCCTAACACGGTAATCAACGCCTAGTCTGAGAACTATTGCTTCGCTTGGGAAGTCGTAGTCCTCGCGCGATATTGGAGGAAGAATCACTACCTTCATGCCGTGGTTAAGAACCTCGTCAACGAAGTACTTCATCAAACCCCAGTAACCACCAACGAGGAACGTAATGCTAGAACCACAGCGCGTAGCCACGTATCTAACGAACTTCCTGACTTCCTCAACGAGGTTCGGCGGTGGATTACCACTGTAGGCAGCGATGGCAACGATCTTCATAGTGACACCGCTCAGCAATTCTAAGCCTAAGCAAATAAGCTAGGTGCTCAGCTAGATGGCTCTCACTCATCGATCGTTACGAAGGGCGCGTTCATCATCGCCGCTACACCTTCGCTCTCGGAAGCTACAAGCTTTTCTACGTGATCGTTCGAGAGGTTCGTGGGTTCGAAACGTGTTCCGCGAACTTATCGTGTTTCTGCTCTCGTTGCTTCCATCCTTCGAAGCTAGGTACGCTATATTCGTGGGACTCTCGATGGGTTTAGACATAACTACCTGCATAATAATCGCGGTGCTCGCCGTGCTCACGCTTTCAACGATGCTCGTCACCGCCATGGATGTTCTGGATAGGGTTCTCCAAGGCTTTGCTTACTCGCGATATCACGTTGCTAGGAAGATACACGAGCTCTACTCAAGGTATGTGTTGAACGTTAGGAAAAGAGTTTCGAAGTACGTAGAACGCTACGGAGTCCTAGGCCTAACGATATTCGTTGCTGTACCTCTCCCCGCAACGGGTATATGGACAGGTGCTCTTGCAGCGTACCTACTCGGTATAGATCGAAGAAAGGCGTGGATAGCCCTCGTCGTGGGAGGGATGCTCTCGATAATCATCACTTCATCGATGGCTACAATCGTTGAATAGCGAGTATCAGTGGCCACGGCATTCATCACGATATGTGCTCAGCATAGCCCTTCTCATCACCTACCGAGTATCTTCCTCAACGCCTCTATAAACTTCCTATTCTCTTCCTCTCTACCCACGGATACCCTTATGAATTCCTTCGTTAGCGGATCGTCGAAGAACTTGACTAGTATCCCCCTAGCCTCCAGTTCGCGAGCTACCTTAGTCCCGTCTCCAACCTCTACGAATAGGAAGTTCGTTGCGCTAGGAACTACGTAGAGTCCCATGGATTCGAGCTCTCTACGCATCTTCTCTCTCAGAAACTTTATCGTTTCAACGGTTTTGCGTGCATAGTCAAGATCTTCCAACGCCGCTATCGCGCAGACAATGCTAGGTAGCGGCACATCGTACCCTATCCTATACCTAGAGAGCTCCTTGATGAGATGTGGCTGAGCAACGATGTAGCCAATACGTGCACCAGCTAATGCAAAAGCTTTGGATAGGGTTCTCACGATGACTAGGTTGGGAAGCTTCCTGACGAGGTCTATGAAGGTTACGTTGGAGAACTCGAAGTATGCTTCGTCCAAGACTACGAGATGTGCAATGGAGCATAGCTCCTCTACGAGCTTAGCATCGTTTATCAGTATGTTGGAGGTAGGATTGTTGGGGTTTGCGATGAATAGAACGGTATTCGAATCCACTACGCGCATAAGCTTCTCGAGATCGATCTCGAAGCTCTTGGGCTTTAACTCGAAGTAGTTCACATGGATCTCTGCGATTCGAGCGTACTCTTCGAGAGCAAAGAATCCGGGTCTCGATGTAACGAACCTAGCTCCCTTACAACGTGCATAAAACATGATCGACGTGATCGCGGCCGACGAGCTTGGGTACACATCTATGTATTCACGATCGAACCCTACGTAGTTCGAGAGAAGCTCGTAGAGCCTATCGGTAAGCTCCTTAGAATCGTAGCGATTGAATAGGTAGAAGTACCTAGCTAGGTACATTCCTACTCGTGGACTCGGTGGAAACGGATTCTCGTTTAGATGAAGTCTTGCACGCGCCATCACCTATCTCCAACGCAGAGAAATCCGTGGAGTGGGGTCTAATAGGGGTTGGGAACCGTCATGGAGTGGTTCGTCGTCTACGGACGTATCTTCGAAGAGCATAGACCTAGCTATGGCTACCATCCAGAGAACCCGATGAGACTACGCATAGCTCTCCAAGCACTAGAATCGCGCGGTCTCCTAAGCAATGTTGTAGAACCGGCACCAGCGACGATCGAAGACGTGCTTAAAGTTCATAGCAAGAACTACGTGGAGTACGTCAAGAAATGCATCGAGATGAACATCGATGAACTGGATGCAGATACCTACATATGTGAAAAGAGTTGGGATGCTGCTCTACACGCCTTCGGAGCTGCGTTGATGGGCAGCAGAAAGATTCTTCAACAACGCCGAATAGCGATACTAGCCCTCGTCAGACCCCCCGGCCACCACGCAGGGGTTTCCGGACGTGCGCTAGGTGCACCAACCTTAGGGTTCTGTATATTTAACAACATCGCGGGAGCAGCGCGAGAGCTTATCGACAATGGTTGTCGACCCGTCGTAATCATAGACATAGATGTTCATCACGGTAATGGAACGCAGGAGATCTTCTGGTACGATCCGAACGTTATTCACATAGATTTCCACGAATATGGAATATATCCAGGAACTGGATGGATAGACGATGTTGGTGAAGGAGAGGGAGAGGGTACGAAGATAAACATCGCTATGCCTCACTACGCTGCAGATAACGAGTACGTGCATGCATGGCTCAACGTTGTAGAGCCCGTGATCGAGCAAGTAAAACCTTGCGCTATACTCGTTTCAGCCGGATTCGATGCATTCAAGAACGACTTCTTCGCAACGATATCGCTTACAGAGAGATTCTATGCATTCGCTGGTTATAGACTACGCAAACTAGTTGAGAAGTATGGGGGGATCCTCGTAGTGCTCGAAGGTGGGTACAGCGAAGGTCTCAGACTAGGCCTGCCAACCTTCTTCGATTACCTAGTAAACGAAGGCAAGATCGTTGAGATCGGAGAACCTAAGCCTTCGAAACAATATCTAGAGACCTTCGATAAGCTTAGAAAAGTACTTCGTAGATACTACGAGATATGATTACGAAGCAAGCATCAATACTACTTCCTTAGGTGCGCTATCAGAGCACCGACGACGAAGCCTAAG
>JAMOOB010000044.1 GCA_027066265.1 Desulfurococcales archaeon | reverse complement strand
TGATCGAGTTAACGCTTCGTAGAGCCATCGACGGTAGTCCTCGTACTCGATCCTTTCGATGCTCATCGAGACTCTGCGTAGGTTTAGCGAGGAGAGATTCAGACTCTTGACGATCTTCTCCATTGCTTCCTCTACGGGTTTCTTAGCGCGGTAAGTATAGAGCTTGCCATCGATCCAGATCCATGGACCAACCACGCTACCGAGATTCTTCTCTACGAATCGAACTGCGTTCTGTGGATCGTAAGCTGGGGGTCCTTGGTGTAGGTAGTGCTTAGCTCTGTACCCAGCGATCTCGACGATCATCACGGCTAGGTCTAGGTTCTTCGAAACCCAGCTATCTACGTACGTAGCGTGGTACCCGAACTCGGGCAACTTCTTCACGACGATGCGTTCTAGCTTCCTTAGCTGGCCCCAAACAACGTCGGGAACCTTCTTCGCGATCTCGAACACGATGAATAGCGTCGCTACATCGAGTTCCTCTCTACGAAGGTTCTCGATACGTTCAAGTTCTTCGAAGCTAGGTACGTAGCTATTCACCTCGAAGAACTTTCTCGAAGGGCATCGTAGGAAGAGCGCGCTCAAGGTCTTGAAGGTTGCGAAGCTCTTGAGCGATACAGCAGCGGCTGCGTTCCTCTTGGGATCCACGGGATCCACGACTACGAGCACGCTCTTCGGGAAGCTCTTCAAGCACTCTTCCTCGCCACGGTAGTAGCCCTCGATATCGATACACGTTTCGTATGCTCGCCACCTAAGCGATGCTCGAAGAACGTTCAGAAAGCTTCCGTAGGCAGCGATGAGTAGCTCAACGAGGTACCCAGAGAAACCCTGTACACCTACCTCTGCACCGTAGATACCGTTAGCTTTGAGAAACTTCTTGAGGAGCCTAACCTCGTCACGCTGTTCGTGGCTCAGCTTCTTGACTACGTACTCGGTATGGAACGGTGTTCGATCCACTGCCGAGACGAGGTTCCTAGGATCATCGACTCTGAACGCTGGAACGATATTCACCTCGATACCGTTCACCAAAACCGTTAGGTAGGGATGGGTAGCGTACTCGAGAATCGTTTCGAATCCACGACTCCTAAAACACTTGTCGAGTCTAGGTACCAGAACGTTCTCGAACCACGAAGCATCTGCCTGGCTAGGATCGAACAGTAGAAAGATATCGATATCGGCATCGCTACGAAGAAACGTATCCTTCGCAAACGATCCCTGCAACGTTATCTCGAAACGCTTACCTAGATCCCTTAGACAATCATCGACGATGCTTCGAGCTATCTCGAACGCTTCCCTAAGCTTAGCGTAGTCCTCTTCCCTAGGCTTGATCTCGTTCAGAACCTCTTCGAGGATAGATCTATAGATATCGTCAGACGGTTGATCTATCTTCATCCCTCCTCGGTCCGTGATCACCTCCATCATCACGCAGAGGAAAAAGGCTTTACTTCAAGAACTTGGATTCCCACTTCTTAGCGTACTCTACGCTCTGGCTCACGTCTACGAATAGCTTGGCTACCTCCTCGATATCCTCAGCCCTAACCTGCTTCCTACCCTTCCTCTCAGCAACGATTCGAGCTGGCTGCATCAACTGTATCGCGTACCTAAGACTACGCTCCGAAGCTATCTTGACCAGCAGCTCGAGGGCGTCGGGAGCGAGATCGATGTCTTCTTCATCGGCTCTGATCTTGATGATCTCCCTCATCTCATCGGGTGTGTAGGGTCTTACGGGGATGATTAGGAGTCTATCGAGTACGTCGAGAGGTATGCCGTGAGGTGCTTCGATGTCTGTACCCCTAATCTTGGTTATGCCTCTGTTCGTAGCCATGATTATGATGGGCGAGAACTCGCTCTCCATAACCCTCGTCAAGAAGCTGAACGCTTCTATGTCCAGCATATGCACATCGTCTATGAATAGCACGCCGGGTACCAGCTCGGCTCTACCTTCCTCGATCAACTTCTTAACTTGCTCGTCTACACTCCTCCTAATCTCTGGATCGATCTCTCGCTCGAGTACACCGACTCCGAATAGCGATGTGAGAGCTCTCCTCTGAGCAGCGGCAGCTTCATCGAGATCGTTGAGCGTTATGGTTCTAACGATCTCTCGCTCCTTGAATACGGGTCCCTTGGGCATCTCGCTGAGTACGCGCGTCGACTCTATGTCGTAGTACCTAGCTTTCTCGATACCGCGTACCCTACCGATCTTGTGTACGGTACCGGTATCGGCATCGATCCATATCAGATCGCCTCTCCTAACGCCTAGCTGAATCAACTGCATCGCTATGTCTTGATCAACCTCCAGCGTCTTCTCTTCGTCTCTCGTAGCCAGCGTGATCCTCGCTGCTCTAGGTACCTTGATGTATGGATTGAATGGGTGTCTAGCCATCGCGAACTTGATGTCCTTCACAACACCTTCGTAAACCCTTCGAACCTCCCTAAACCTGATACCGATAGCGCTCCTCACAGCCCTCATCAACACTTCGCTCTTCTTCATCTCGGCAGAGTAGAGCTCGGCACCCGAGATCATTACGAAGGGTGTATCCTCACCGAGTTCCCTAGCTATCGCTATGGCTAGAGCAGTCTTACCAGAGCCCGGTGGTCCAACAAGCAGAATACCTCTACCGGCCAGCTTACCCTCCCTAATCATCCTGACGACTATTCCCGCTGCCTTCCTAGCCTCTACCTGCCCCACTAAACCGTCCGCTACGTATATCGGTTCACCCTTCTCGTCTAGACCAAGTCCTCGTATGTGGCTGTGAGCCGATATTCTTCTCAGTATTCTTCGCTCTTCCTTTACTTCCCTAATCATGCTCAAGGCTATTCACCGCATTCCTCAGCGTTAGCCAAGCTTTTAACGATTTGATAACTATTCAGTAGAGCGAGAGCCGTATTCAGAGGGATACCTTGGATACGTAGCTGTAGCCAATCGCTAGGTAGAGCGGTGCGAATTCGAGCCTCCCCAGGTACATGGCTACCATGAGGGCTACCTTCGTTGCTAGCGGTGTGGAGGTACTCGTTATCCCTACGCTTAGCCCTACGCACGACATCGCTGAGGTTGTTTCGAAGAGTGCGTCGACGAAGCTGAACTCTGTGAAACCGCTGATCACGAGCGAAACGTGTACCACGAGCGTGAGTATCGTGAGCGTGAGGAGGTACGTCATGATGAAGCTGAGCACTGCGAGAACCTCGCGCTCCTCGAGGCTTTCCCTACCGACGCGGAACCCCATTACCATGGTTGGCGGCGCAAAGGTTCTCGCACAGTTCCAAACTAATGCTTTGAAAGCTATCGCAGCACGACGAATCTTGACGCCTCCAGCCGTCGAAAACGTTGCTCCTCCCACGATCATGGATAGGATGAGCACCACCTTGACGAAGTCCGGATCGTGCTCTATCTCGGTGCTAGACGTTAGCTGGAAACCCGTCGTTGTGTAGCCCGATACGAGGTGGTAGAACCAGATATACATCCTATCCATATCGTTCGATAGGTAGGCGTAGATGCCCAGCATCGTGGCGAAGATTGCTAGGAATATGAAGAACCACCTTACCTCGGTAGACGATAGGAAGCTTCGTATCCTACCCTTCAGAAGCAGATCGTGATCAGCGAAGTTGAGAGCTCCCAGCACCATTATGACTATGCTCGATGTGTAGAGGAAGTGGTTGGATGTACCTATCCACGTACCTATGCTTCCCGAGCTCGTCGACATTCCTCCCGTAGCTATCGCGGTCATCGTGTGCGTCAACGCGTTGAAAGGATCCATACCGCCGAGCATGAAGAGGATCGTTCCGATCGCCGTGTACAGAACGTATATCGCTAAGAGCTTCCTCATGGTCATGACGATGGTTGGAGCAATGCGTTCTCCACGCTCAACGATGTAGACGCTGCGAATCGTTCGATGAATCTTAGGTAGCAAGGTGCCGGCGAA
>JAMOOB010000043.1 GCA_027066265.1 Desulfurococcales archaeon | reverse complement strand
GTGTGCAGATAAGGTTGCAACAAGTTGGTGTAGATGTATCGAGGATCGAAGTCGTAGCCATAACGCATTTGCACGGAGATCACTTCCTAGGGTTGTATCCATTGATTCAAACGTATGTATTGAGGAACGTGAGTCAGAAACTCAACAAGAAGCTAACGATTGTAGCCCCCAAACCTTTGTGTAAATCTCTCGAATCGATACCGCAGATTGTGTGCATAGATGCTTCTGAAAATCTTGGCTTCGAAACTGTGAGCAACGATATCTCGCTGATCTTTGTACCGATCAATCATGGAGATATAGAAGCTTACGGTATCGTTGTGCGAGTAGTAATAGATCGTAGGAGAGGTAATTCGATGAAGATTTTCTATAGTGGTGATGGTGTATGCGATGAACGTTGTAGAGAAAGATTGGTGAGTCTTAGACCGATAGACATCGTTATACACGAAGCTTCATTTTCGTCGCGAGACCTTGAGAAAGCAAGAGCTTCAGGACATGCAACCGTGGATGACGCTGTAGAGCTTGCTTTGTGGTTAGGAGCAAAACTCTTAGTGTTGATACATGTTAGTTCGAGGTATTCGACAAGCGAACTTTTGCAGATGTTGTGCGATGCAAGGCAAAGATTTCGAAACGTGGTTCTGGCTCAAGACCTTTCATTGATACCCCTCTCTTTAGTATATCGAGTTGCTAAGCATCTCTAGGAGCTTCGCGTTCCCATATAGGTCGTCCACGGGATGTGCGTGGTGCGAGCCAGTCTATTATCTCATCAAGTTTATCGCTGACTATCGTAATGGTTATGGCGCCCAGCTGGCTTTCATCATCGGTATCTACAAGACTCAACACTCCTTGGTATGCAGCTTGCTTATTGAGCTTGATAACTATGGCTCCTTCACGAGCTCTCTTCATGAGGACGTTTCGCAACGTATCAAGAATACGTTGTCTTCGAGCCAACTCGTAGATCTTAGCAAGCGCATTGATGTTTCGACTCTCCGCTATGAGAACGCGATAACCTTTCCTAACCTCAATGGACCTGATCGTATCGAACTCAATAACGTTTTTGAGTGCTTGACGCACCTTGAATTCGTCTTCGGTAGGCCTAACCTCGACTTCAGCCCGTATGTACACCATGCTCTCTCAACACCTCACGCAACGTTTTCCGTACTAGGTTTTTGAACTCATTTAAATCACATTCGTTTACCAGCATGTAGTCTGCTAACGCGATAACGTTCCCTAGACCCCAAGACAATTCGCGTAGATCTCTTTCAACGAATTCGTTCCACGTTGTTGGATCTCCAACTCGTTTCCTCAACTTTAATCTATGGAACCTCGTTGTAGGAGAGGCGTGCACTGCTATTATGATGACTCTATAGCCTCTCGATCTAAGGTACTCGACTTCTTCGAGACTTCTAACTCCGTCAAGTGCAACAACGTTGGTAGGACAACGTTCAATGTCGTTAACGACGAGCTCCGCAACAGCATGAGGTCCTCGTTCTCTCCTGAGATCTGTAGCTACTTTGAGCATTGTTTCCAGCGTTATGGTTAGACCTCGTCTAAGAACTTCTCTGCGTACTGCATCACCCATACTAACGACGCAGATCCCAAGTTCTCGAGCGACTTCCGTAACTATGCTCTTTCCAGAGCCAGGCATGCCAGCGATAGCGAGGAGTATCTTCATCTTCGCCCTCAACAACTTGGTAGCAAAGCTATATTATCTTGAAGTAGGTGTGAGCCCGTGGGGAGATGTATGGAGTACAAAGTTAAGGATCTATCGTTAGCTCCTAGAGGTAGGATGCAGATCGAGTGGGCTCGAAGACACATGCCAGTGCTAGAGCTTATTCGGAAGAGATTCGAAGCCGAAAAACCGTTGAAGGGTGTACGAGTAGGTGCAGTACTTCACGTAACTAAGGAAACGGCGGTTCTTGTTGAAACACTCGCTGCGGGAGGTGCTGAAGTCTGGCTTGCTGCTTCAAACCCTCTATCCACGCAAGACGATGTTGCGGCTGCACTTGCTGAGGAAGGAATCCACGTATTTGCTTGGCGAGGGGAAACGAGCGAAGAGTACTTCTGGGCGATAGACGTCGTTGCGTCAGCACAGCCTCACATAGTCATAGATGATGGAGGGGATCTTCACGCGCATCTTCACGATAAGAGAATCGAGGTTGCCGAAAAGGTGTGGGGAGGTACGGAAGAAACCACCACGGGAGTAATCAGACTTCGTGCACTGGAGCGCGAAGGACTTTTAAGGTATCCAGTAATAGCGGTGAACAACGCGCTCACGAAGTACTTGTTCGATAATCGATACGGAACTGGGCAGAGTACGATTGATGGAATACTGCGTGCAACGAACATCTTACTCGCTGGTAAGGTAGTCGTAGTAGCTGGGTATGGATGGGTTGGACGTGGAATTGCTATGAGAGCGCGAGGAATGGGTGCTAGGGTCGTGGTCACGGAAGTAGATCCAGTAAAGGCGCTAGAAGCCGTTATGGATGGGTTCGAAGTTATGCCCATGTCGAGAGCCGCCGAGATAGGCGATGTATTTATCACGGCGACGGGGAACAAGGACGTTATACGGGCTGAGCACTTCCTAAAGATGAAGGACGGGGCAATACTTGCTAACGCTGGCCACTTCAATGTAGAGATAAGCGTTTCCGACCTTGAAAAACTAGCTAAGGAGAAACGTGAGGTGCGTCCTTGCGTAACTGAGTACATACTCGAGAACGGTAAAAGACTGTACCTGTTAGCGGAAGGAAGGCTTGTAAATCTTGTATGTGCGGAGGGCCATCCAAGCGAAGTAATGGATATGAGCTTCGCTAATCAAGCACTCTCCGTCGAGTATCTTGTGAAGAACAGAGGTAGACTGGAACGAAAGGTATACAATGTTCCAGCAGAGATAGATAGTGAGGTAGCTCGATTAAAGCTTAGGTCTATGGGTATAGAAATCGACGTACTTACCGAGGAACAAAAACGTTACCTAAGTAGTTGGAAACTCTAGCAACACTGTAATGTATCAGCCCTGGCCACTCTCTTCATCGCGTAAGCTCTAGGAAAGGGTGTGTACTCATCATCTACACCTCTCAGTTCCAATGCTACACTTCTATTTAGCATAACGAAGTTTTTGTAGGCTTCGTCCAAGCATAGATGCTATTCTATCAGCTACCCTCAATGGATAGGGATCAGGGTATATGGATGTGAACAGAGAGTAGATGGATAAAGCCCATCTACGAGAAGCTCCCACGACGCTTATCCTAACGTGAGATCTCTTTGTAGGTGTAGGTACATCGAACGAGGATTCGTAAACTCTACTTATTACGGCGTAGCGGTACTTATGATCGATGAAATGCTTCTCCAAGGCACGCCTTACTTTAGTAAGATCTAGTGGGAATCGAAACACCACTATTATCGGTGCTTCGACGAGTTCGTGAAGACGAAGGGGATCGATTATATTAAAACCTGCGTACGTTACACCGTCTAAGAATATAAGGTCTACGTGATGCGAACACGAAACGTAAAGATCGTAAGCTGCTTGAGTAGCATCGAGACCATCGATCGTGACAGTGGTCACTCTCATCTCTAAAATTTTGCTGGGTGTAGCAACTATCCCGACCATTACGGTGGTTTCTGTTTCGATCCTTCGTTTGTTTCGAACATCGAAGTAGCCATCATCTATCGCTAGGCAGTAGAGACTCAATGTAGGGATCCTCTCTAAGCACGTTTATCACGACGTCGTGTGGTACGGCTAGGGTTATCACGCGCGTTTTGCCGTACCTACCTCGACTAACGACGCGCGCAGTTATTATTCCGAGCATGTCTAGCTCGCTTATGATGTCGCTTACGCGTCGCTGCGTGACGTGTTCGATTCCTAGCTTCATGCATAGTGCACGGTAGTGTGCATATACTTCTCCCGTCGTGGTTTTCCCTCCAT
>JAMOOB010000042.1 GCA_027066265.1 Desulfurococcales archaeon | reverse complement strand
AGGTTTAGCAACGTTCTGCAGATACTCGAGAACTCTCTTAAGCGAACCCGGTAGACCGGACAAGGTGCGTCCCCGTCGGAAACGCTTTCAATTGGAGAGATCTTAAACCGGGTACCCTGAGAAAGAGATGAGTGTGTAACGCTAGAGCTTTCTGCGAACCATCCAGAAGTGTCTAACGTTCACGATGTTCTCGAGCTGGGTATAGAAGAATAGGTGGTTCGTCCACGGAATCCTAGCGATCCTAACACCGTTCAACCTCATAGCTTCCAGCGCACGGTAGAGAAGAACCGTTCCTATACCTAGACCACGAGCTTCCTCTGCAACACCTATCGGACCGAACCACGTAGTGTGGAGCGCTGAGTAGCATGCGAATCCAAGGATCTCTCCATCGCGTTCGGCGATCAGTATCGTTGGTTTCCTACGCTTCGTGTAGGCGAAGAGAACTTCCTGCTTCCATGCAGCTCCGAATCTCTGTAGGACCCACGAAGCAACTCGATGCTCTTCACCTCGAACACCCTTCCTAACGACGATGCCTTCACGCTTCAACCTCTCCTCACGTTCTACAACACGTCTAGGAATCCAGAACATCTGCAGATCTACTTCGTAGTCTACGCACTGATCGTATCTCTCGAAACCGTTCTCCAAGAGCTTGTGTAGCGTATACTCGTAACCGAGATCGATACCTGGAAAGAGGTACCAGGAAACGAAGTTTCCGTACCTAACCTCCTCGACACCCATAGACTTGGCATCGTCGAGGAATCTGTAGAGCAATGCATCGAATACGCGATCGCGATCCGGTCTACGCTCATCTACAGCGATAACCTTGATCCACGCGATACCTCTATGCTTATCCAGTAGCTCTACGGGTGCAACCCTCCTAACAGCACCGATGAGAATACCAACGATGTCTCCACCATCCAGCGCTAGGTAAGCAAGGCTAGGATCGAAATTCGGATCCTCGACCGTTACGTGTCTAGCCATCTCATCGTCGACGAAATCCCTGTAGAGGAACCTATTGAGGATCTCCTTGACGGTTTCGAGATCGAGTAGATCGAATTCGCTGAAGCTCTTCACGACAGCCATGAGGTGCCCACGATCGCAAGCGTTGGGAGAGGTAAATATCGTTTCGGAGAGGAAGGTTATCAGCGACTGCGAAACGTATTCAAGACCTAGCGATGCAAGGTTCTGTAGGGTTCGAGCATGGCTAAGCTAACGAAGCTCGTAATCGTAGCCGTGCTGATGGTAGCGGCAATCATCGCGATAACGTTCCTGATGGGTGGTCGTCGAGGTGCTGTAGAGGTTGGTAAGGAGATCGGCGGCGTTCCCGTCGATGAGTATCTAGAGCCTCTCCTCAGAAACGCTTCGAAGAGCATCGATGTTTCGAGCCCTGCATTCACGTACGGATCCACGATACCCACGAAGTATACGTGCGATAGTAGAGACGTTTCGATACCCATACACATATCCAACGTTCCCAGCAACGCAGTGAGCCTACTGGTAGTGATGTACGATCCCGATGCTCCTCGAGGAACTTTCTACCACTGGGTACTATACAACGTTCCTCCAAACATCTCTTCTATACCCGAAGCAGTTCCTAAGCAACCAACAACGTTCGTAGGTACGCAGGCCAAGAACGATTTCGGGTTCGTTGGGTACGGAGGTCCATGCCCACCGAAGGGTTCCACACATAGATACTTCATCCTAGTGCTAGCTCTCGATACAAAGCTAAGCGTGGAGCCAGGTAGCGATGCAAGGAAAGTTCTCGAAGCAGCTCGTGGTCACGTTATTGCGTACGGCTACACGATGGGTAGGTACGGTAGGTAGCGATGCTGGTAGTACCGTGCATAGATATCGATAGGTTCGAGAAGCTCTTAGCTAGGTACCTACATACCATGGATAGGGTGGAGGCAGCCGTATACAGATCCCTAACCGAATCCTCGTGTAGCGAGGATGAGTGTCCCACGAAGGTTTTGGAGGAACCTCTACACAGCTTCTGGATCAACGCACGTTGTCTCTCCAACGATGAGTGGATCGTTGTTGCGTGGAACGCTAGAGAAAGGAGGGGATACATAGTGACATCCAAACGCTCTACGGAATCCGTGAAAGGTTTCCAGAACTTCATCGATGCGCTGGGGAACGTCGATGAGAAGTGTAGCGTTGTGCACGTAACGCTAGGCACTACGTTCGTAGAGGTGAAGTACCGCTACAGAACGAATCTATCGATAGGGAGGATACTAAGTAACTGCGTAGCGCTATGCATAGCCATCGCGAGGACCATGATGATAATGGGAAGAGCTGAGCAGTGATGAACCCACCCTTGCCTGACACCCAGCTTCGGAGTTCGCATCTTCAAGAACGAGGACTAGAAGCTTTGGCGTGCACGGGTCTACATGTTGCTTGCCGATACATCGACTATAGGTAGACGTACCTATCTATATGTCTCTGCAACGCATCTCGTGCACCGACCAAGTCTTTGATGGATACGTAGATCGATTGCTTACGGCGTGCTGTAGAACAACTTTAGCAACATTCCTATAAGCGCTATGAGTATAGGTAAGTTGAAAGCTATGAATACCTTAACGAAGAGGCTTAGTATTCCTTCGACTTTAGACAAACGAGAGTCTATGCTTTGAAGACGATCCCAAATTCTAGATATTTCCTCCCTAAACTCCTTCCTAAGGCTTTGTTCTACATCCTTGATCTCTTTCCTAAGCCTCTCTTCCATCTCCTCCATCTCTTTTCTAAGCCTCTGCTCTACCTCCATCATCTCCTTCCTAAGATCATCGATATCTTGTTTTGTAGCTATTTCCCTCCTAAGCGCTTGTAGTGCAACTATCCTCAGCCTTCTATCCCTCAACAACTCAGATACGATCTCCTTAACAAATTCTCTACGAAGCTCATCATCACTTCTAAGCTCCTCCAACAACTTCTTAGCGATAGACATTAGTTGTACCCGCACTCCACAATCAATAACGAAGCTATAAAGAGTATAATTCCAGCAAGCATCAGCGAGACCATTATCTCGTTGAATGCTTACCTTATCGATGCATGGACTTACAAATCCCTAGAAGTCGAGGAACACCGTTATGGCAATGACTATTCTCAACGATCTCAAACGTCTTTACGGATCCATTTCATTACTACACTACCTACGTATAGTCCTCATCAAAAGTTCTTCCCACTACCATTGCTAAGTTCTCAGTGCGTAGTTCGAGATCCATGGAATAGCGTATCGTAGGTTAAGGCATGGAGAAAACCTCTGTTGTACTTCGCAGAACTTTCGTTCTACGTTACCGCTGTAGATGGGTAGTTCATCGCATGCATGTTGCTACTTAGCTAACGAATGGACGTAGACTAAGATAGTCAGTCGCCTTCGTACATACAGGAATAAATCTAGGGATGAAGCCTACTAACTAGAGCACTCGATGCATCTTTCCAATACTTCATTAGCTCGATACCCCGACTAGATGTGGATTGAAGAGGCATGTCGAGAGGTGTCGATGTACTGAATGCATTGAAGAGCATCGATTGGAAGCTCGTTGGAGCATCGCTGGTACTCGTCCATGGATCGGCATTGCAGAGATCTAATCCACGCGATGTAGATCTCATCGTAGTTCCTAGCGAAGGGATTGATCCCGAGGATCTGGCTATGAAGGTTATGGAGATCGTCGAGAATGTTCTGGGTCTGGAAGCGGATGTCTACGTCTTGACGGATCCATCGGATGCAAACTGTTTCTTAGTACTCGAAGCATTTGGTAAGGGTATTGTACTGCATCAAGATCCCTACGGTCGGGAGGTGTGGGTGAAGGCTGTGAATATATGCAACGATTTCATGCTTTCTCGGAGAAGCGTTAGGTATACCGAGACCCTGATTGAGAAGGTGATGAGTAGTGCTCCACGAAAAGCTTCTCGAAGACATAGCTAGACACGTATCTATGCTGGACGAAGTCGTGCTTACGGGAATCGAT
>JAMOOB010000041.1 GCA_027066265.1 Desulfurococcales archaeon | reverse complement strand
TGTCTACCTCTATAACCTCGGCACCGAGAAGCCTAAGCGTAGCTATCTTCGTAGGCGAGATCCCTTTCTCAACCACGAACACCGCCTTTAGACCCAGCCTCCTACACATCCACGCTATCGCTATCGCAGTGTTACCGCTACTGATCTCGACAACCGTATCTCCTTCCCTAAGACCGTACTCCTCGACGGCTTTCCTAAGCATGTACAGAGCAATCCTATCCTTGTGACTACCGCCAGGATTCGCGTACTCCAGCTTGAGGAAGATCCTAGCTCTATCGCTAGAGAAGCTCCTAAGCTCGACGATGGGAGTCCTACCCACGATTCGAGCGATCTCCTCAAGCTTTTCGAGAAGCTTCGAACTCATCACCGCTCCCCCGCGAATCATCTCCGTGGAAGGATCCGTAATTAGCTGCAAGCCTTCTGCAAACAATGATCGATAGCTACATGGGTGTACGAGCACTAGGTAGGACTTCCTCGCAGTGCTCATCTACCTCGATAAGCAACGAGCATAGCTGGAGGGGGTGTCGCCATCGTGGTCGAGGGTATTGCAGAGCTACCGCTACACGATGGTAGGGTACCTCCGTGGTTGATGCGGTACATGAAGAGGTTGGGTCGTGCTATAGCGGAGATCATCATCGATGAGTACGGTCCGCGAGAGCTCGTGGCTAGGCTAGCCGACCCCCTATGGTTCCAAGCTTTCAGCAACGTGATTGGTATGGATTGGGATAGCAGTGGATCTACCACGGTCGTCGTATACGTGTTGAAGAGCTTCGCCAACGTCGAGACGTTCCGCGATCTAGGCATCGCTGTGCTGGGTGGTAAGGGTTCGGATGCTCGTAGAGTTCCTCAAGAGCTACAGATCCTGGGTAGGTACCTAGATGCTCAACGACTAGAGTTGGTGAGTAGGCTCAGCGCAAAGATCGATAGTGCCGGGCTTCAGGATGGCTACGAGCTCTACATCCATAGCCTGATCGTGTCCGAGGACGGTTCGTGGACCGTGGTTCAGCAAGGCATGAACGTAGAGAGGTTGATGGCTCGTCGATACCATCTACATGGAGAAGAGCTTCCTAGAACGAGTAGCGATCCTCATACGGGTATCGCGTGCAACCTACGAGGGGTAGCGCTGAACATGGTAGACGATTCCTCGGAGCGGTGTAGGAAGACGGTGCTGGATCTCGTAAACGATTCTCCTAGAGCTCTCATCGAAGATCTTCGAGAAGTTAATAGGATCCTCAAAGGTGTTCGAACGCTGTTCGGCGAAGCTCCTCGGGTAAAGGTGGACGAGCTTAGGAAGATCAATCCACGTTTCTACAGACCCATCATCGATACGGAACGCGTTGAGAAGATCGTTAAGAAGCTCTGTGAATACCGTCCCAAGAGCTTCGAGGAGCTCTTGCTGTTCCAGGGGATGGGTCCCGAAGCGATTCGAGCACTTGCATTGGTAGCGGATCTGATATACGGTGCAAAACCTTCGTTCCGAGACCCCGTTACCCATGCAATGGATCCGTTCGTCTACGCCTACGCACACGGTGGTAAGGATGGTGTTCCGTACCCCGTTAGGAGGGATCTACTCGAAAACACGATTAGCTTCCTAGAGAACGCCGTCGATAGAGCTAGGATAGACTCGGAGCTTCGAAGACAAGCACTACGTAGGTTGGCTACCTTCGCTAGAAACGTGCTTAGCTACCTTCGGTAGCCTCGGTAGCGGTTCCCTCTTCGCTGCTCTCGACCTCTACCTCCTCGATCTCTATCGGTAGCTGTTCGCTGGATTCGCTAGTCGTTGCCTCGGTTGCTTCAGCTGTTTCCGCTGGAGGTGTTTCTGCTGGAATGGTTTCTCCACGTGCGTAGTCCAGAACCTTGGAGTAGACCCAGTACTCGTCGGCGATCGGTGGAAGGTTCTCGAACGTAACCTCGAAACCGCATGCCGAACACCTTACTACGGCGTGCTTCACGTCCCTCGTCTTATCCTGCTTGATCTCTATCATGAGGCTGAAGGGAGTTCCGCAGACCGGGCACTGTCGAAGGCTTTCGCGCATCCTAGTCTTCTTCGCTTCGAGCATCATCTTCTTCATTATCTGCGTAGTCTTACGCCATTTGCTCCTCCTCCTACCCATCCACGACCACCGAGTTCTCTGGGGTAAGACCCGTCTTATATCCTAGATGCTTCTACTCCTCAGAGACTCCACGATCTCGTCGACGCTCTCCGCGAACGAAACGACCAGGGGTATGCGTTCGCGTTCAGCGAGGATTATGGCGAGTGGATCGACTCTCCTCCTAGGTCCGTGGATCACGATCATCGCGGGCTTGACGGGGGCTACGCGTACGGCTACCATGGGAGATCTCCCTAGGGATACCCGCGTGAATACGAGAACCCTCTCGCTGGTGAAGCCCATGAGGTACCAGAAGTCGTGTCCACTCATCGACGTTATCGCGCGAACGCTGTCGAGGACCGTGTAGCCGTACACCTTCCTATCGTCTACGATCCCCGAGACCACGACCCCCTTCACGAGCTCCACGACCTCGCCAACGCTTAGCGGCTGAGAAAACTCGCGGATATCTATGATGGCTTGCCCGAAGAGTATGAGGTTCCCAGCGAGCTTCCTAACCGTGGGGAAGCCCCTAGCTTCGTCGAGCCTAATCAACGCCTCAACGAACTTCTTTATGAACTTGGTTCCGGGAACCCTCCTACCCTTCTCGTAATCGCTCAGAACGCTGGGAGCCACAGCCATAGCCTTCGCAACCTCGCTCTGGGTAAACCCAAAGATCTCGCGCCACTTCCTCATAGCAGCTCCGGGGCTGTCGGACATAACGATGTCTCCAGCGATCCTCCTAGCAACCACATCGACAGCAACCCACACTCAGACCTCCCGCATCCAGAACCATCGATAGACCTTATAATCCTCCGAGAAGGAGGAGGCTGCGGTGGGCCCGTCGTCTAGCATGGTAGGATGCGGGGTACGCAAACCCCGGACCGGGGTTGCGCCCGACTCGGGACCCCTCAACGGCGGAGATCCCCGTGGTCCCGGGTTCAAATCCCGGCGGGCCCACCAACCTTCTATACCTCTACTAAGGGTTCTGTAGTGGAGTGCAAGCAATGGGAAGATCCTCTCCCAGCTTCGTAGCGATATCGTTCTCCATCCTATGCCTATGCATAGCGATAATGCTCCTCGTAATCAACTGCATCGAGGTACCATGCTCTCCACCGCTGCGCATAGTCGATGCCAAGAGCTTCGGGGACGTGGTAGTGAAGCTACGTAGCTTATCCATGTCGCGAAGCTTTGCCGGATGGTGGGTAGGTGCATCCATACCGCTTCGCAACGGTAGCTACGTTAACGTACCTCTAGGCAAACTCGATTCCAGCGCTGTGCTAACCAACGTCGAGAAGATCGTGGAGAACGCGTTGTTTGCCGGGCTAAGCCAAGGACCTATGCTATGCTTTGCACCGAACGAGACCAGCCTCGGCACGGTCTCTAACTGCGTTCCTCCCACCCGGATCGTACCCATGGTTTCCAAAGGTGTTTGGAGCTATAGCTACGTGTATCCAGGGCTCGAACTGGTAGCCGATCTCGATGTAGAGCAGCTCTATAGATCGGCAGAGCTCAGGATAGCGTGCTTCAAAGATCAGAGGCTCTATCTCTACGCATGCAATGGATCTAGCTGTAGACTTGCTACGGTAGCCGACTGCCATGCTGAAGAAACCATATCGACGAGTATCGCCGGCAGGTTTACGCGCATAGAGCTCGAATCGAAGTTCACGAACTTCATCTTCGTGGAGAAGTACGTCTACAGTTCGAAGAAGTGCTTCGTAGAGATCTACTCGAACATGTGGTTACCGATACTCGTACTACTGATCGGAGCGATACCGTTAGCAAAGGAAATGCTTAAACGTTCTTCTAGGGATTGAACCCGTTGAAAGGCTTATATAGAGGTACGTAGACTATTGTTCGCGGGTTGGGTGATTCGCTTGAGTAGAGCTCGGTACGTA
>JAMOOB010000040.1 GCA_027066265.1 Desulfurococcales archaeon | reverse complement strand
TGGGGATGTGTGGATAGGTCTCAAAGCGTACCTACCCCCCGACGATCCTAGGATACGCTCGGTAACACCTCGTCACCCCGGTGCGAATTGGTACGAACGAGAAGCTAGGGATCTGGTTGGCGTAGAGCCTGTTGGTCATCCCGATCCTAGGAGGCTAGTGCTACCCGACGACTTTCCGGAGGGAACGCATCCTCTACGCAAGGAATTCGATTACCGTGAGCGAAAGTTTGCTGAACCACGCTACGTATTCAAGGAGCCCAAGGAGCACGAAGTAATCGTTCCGTTCGGACCCTACCACGTATCTCTAGACGAACCAGCACACTTCAGGCTCTACGTAGAAGGCGAAGAGATCGTAGACGTAGATTACAGAGGTTTCTACAATCATCGCGGAATCGAGAAGCTTGCCGAGGGTAGGCTAACCATAAACCAGATCCCCTTCATAGCCGAGAGGATCTGTGGAATCTGCGGCTTTACTCACAGCACCGCCTACTGCCAAGCGATCGAGAACGCTGCACGTATCGAGGTTCCGGATCGAGCTAGGTACATAAGAACGATTCTGCTAGAAATCGAACGTCTACACAGCCACCTTCTATGGATTGGAGTAGCGTGTCACCTCGTAGGCTTCGATACGGGGTTCATGCATGCGTGGAGGATCAGAGAGAAGGTTATGTGGGTAGCCGAGCGATTGACGGGGAACAGGAAGACGTACGGAATGAATCTCGTTGGTGGTGTTAGGAGGGATATCCTGGAGTATAGGAAGAGGATGGTTCTAGACATGCTTCGAGAGCTCAGGAAGGAGTTCAGGGAGTTCGTAGATACGCTGCTCGCTACCAAGACCTTCGTCAAGAGATGCGAAGGCGTGGGCGTCCTACCCAAGGATAAGGCGTGGGCTTACAGCACGGTTGGTCCAACGGCTCGGGGTTCGGGTAGGAAGATCGATGTTAGGAAGGATCATCCCTACGCTGCCTACGGCGAGCTAGATTTCAGGGTTCCGATCCGTAGCGAGGGAGACGTGCTTGCTAGAGCCATGGTTAGGATAGAAGAGGTTTGGGAGAGCATCTGGATCGTAGAGCAAGCACTCGATAAACTACCTGGAGGACCGTTGCTAGCCGATGTAGGTGAGCTACCTCCGTACGGGGAAGCTCTTGGATACACCGAAGCTCCTCGTGGAGAGAACGTTCACTACGTCATGATTGGTTCCGGGAACAAGGTGTATAGATGGAGGGTACGTGCATCGACGTACAACAACCTTCCAGCGGTACCAGAGATGTTGAGGGGGTACACCGTAGCTGACGCACCTCTGATCGTTGCTAGCATAGATCCGTGCTACAGCTGTACCGAACGAGTCGTTATAATCGATGTTAGGAGCGGTAAGCGTATCGTTCTCACGGAGACCGAGTTCAACGCTCTTTCGAGGAGGAAGAGCAAGAGGTTGGGGCTTGTATGAGCTACGTAACGCTTCCCTACCCATTCAAACCCGTTGAGGCACCTCCCGAGTACCGTGGAAAACCCGTGGTAGATCCATCGAAATGCATAGGCTGCGGAGCGTGTGCCAACGCATGTCCACCCGACGCTATCCGTATGGAGATCGACGAAGCGAAGGGTGTCAAGAGGTTGATCCTAGACGTATCGAGGTGCATAAGGTGTGCTAGATGCGAAGAGGTTTGCCCCATGGGAGCCGTAAAGCTATCGAGAGAGTTCGAGTTGGCTACGCCTAGGAAAGAGGATCTCGTAACCGTTATCGAGCTCAAGCTGTTTCGATGCCGTGTCTGTGGAAAGCCTACGGAGTTCACGGTTAGGCAGGTAGAGAAAGCTAAGTCGTTGGCTAGGTACCTACCCAAGGAACGTTTCGAAGAGATTCTCGAGTCCATGACTCTGTGCCGCGATTGTAGGAGGAGTAGATACGTTTCGAAGCTTGTCGAGATCGAGATCCGTGGATACGTAGGTTCGATGGGTGGTCTACATGCGTAGGAAGCCCCGCATGAGATCGGTATGGGTTTTCCACCTCAATACGGGTGCATGCAATGGATGCGATATCGAGATACTAGACGTGTTGACGCCCTACTACGATGCTGAGAGGCTAGGCATCAAACTCGTTGGTTCTCCTAGACACGCCGATGCACTGCTCGTAACCGGTCCTCTCACTAGACAAACGTACTACGCTGCGAAAGCCGTCTACGAAGCTATGCCACCTACTCCAAGGATCGTGATAGCGGTAGGTACGTGTGCTTGCAGCGGTGGGATCTTCTACGATAGCTACGCAGTTCATGGAGGGATAGACAAGCTCCTACCCGTAGACATGTACGTACCGGGATGCCCACCCAGACCCGAAGAAATCATCTACGGCTTAGCACAGCTACTAGGACTCGTAGAGAAGAAAGTTCGTGGAGAAACCTACAGAGACGAAGAACACGAGTTCAGACCCGAAGCACCCATCGTCGATAGGCTCTGGTACGACCTACGACAAGTGTTAACGCGGATCGTAGGGTACTTCGATCGAGAAACCGTGCTGAACGAATTCGTGAGCCTCGTCAAGGAGGCTTACAGGAGAAGCAATCCAAGACAAGCTCTCCGAAGCTTGGTAGAGGAGTACTGTGCTAAGGAAGAGGATCCACGGATAGCGCTAGCAATGAGGTTGCTTCTCAACGAATTCGAAACATTGGTAGATAGGTACCGCGACGAAGGGTATCCAGTAGAAGATCTATTGAAAGGGTTGGAATAGAATGTAGATGCGTTTCCAAAACATAGAAAAGCTTTTTTCTTAATGAAGTGAGATAGTGCTAGGGCGTAGACTATGTTCACTTTCGGAAGGTATGCAGTTCTTGGTGCAGTAGTGCTGGCTCTAATAATGGCTGCATCGACGATATTGGTACTGAATGCAGTAACTTGTGGCAATGTATCCTACGGTAACAAGAGCACAGTCTACGTAGAGGCGTACATTTCGAGTGATGGTAGCGATGGATATGCGCTAACAGACGTAGAGAAGAAAACAGACAACAAGCAACAATACTTCTTAAAGGTGTACTTCAAAGCATCAGTAAATCGTAAGGAATTCTTCGATATCGTAATCATTCTAGACCCAGCAACGTCGCAAATAGGACTCCTGGTAGATAAACCCGCTGGGAAGCATTTCAGCATATCTTCATATGCGCAAACCTGGTGGGCCATCAAGGTTTCAGGACGATGGCACTACGACACAGCAGCTGGTGTACGAGCACTTAGAAATGGATTCTGCATGTATGGAACTTATGACTTCTTCATTAGCTAACTTGAATTAATTCAAATCTTTTTATTTTAATACTCGGCCTAGGTAAGTTAGATACGGTCTGGATACATACCGTCGAGGTAAGTGAATCTAGGTGTAATGTATGAGAAGCATACGTGTAGTACTTCTATTGTTGATAACGATATTGATGAGTTCTTGTATACTCACTACGGATATCTATTCTTCGTTTAAGACGTTTTATTGGATTGAAAAGGGTAAATTCTTCGTCTACAGAGTACGTATTATGAATGCCTCTAATGGTGTTGATGTAGACTATGCACAAATATTGATAGGCGATAGGGTAGCCAATGTTAGCTACCTGGCGTATCCGAGAGATGTAGAGATATCTTGGAAGGTATTGCACACCGATGGTGACTATATCTACGTGGAATACGTACTTAAGATCAAGAAGTGTATCGATGATCGTAACCGCACAATTACAAATCTTTCCATTATTCGACGTTACTTAATCGATCTAAGGACGCTTGATGTTTATGTAAGGAATGGTTCGAAGTCTGAATGGGTCGGTGAGTGGCCATTCCTTGTTCATCCTCGCATAGCTGTGAATGGAGGTCCTAAGCTAATTTCGTTCTCTAGATCGAAAGCTCTCTTAGCACTTTCTCAGCAAACATACGAACAAATACTTGAGCAAGGTGCTGGAAAATGCATAGAACCTTTTTCGATCAACGAAGGAGTGAAGATCGTATTCAATGCTTCGGGGCGAGTTGCTGTTCAAGTAAAG
>JAMOOB010000039.1 GCA_027066265.1 Desulfurococcales archaeon | reverse complement strand
CGTTGATGAGGAAAAAGCACTGAAATTCGTGCGGTACGTAGATCCAGAGCTAGGAGTTCCGCTCCCTGTACTCATTGTACATAACTTGTGTTCGCGGATTAAGAAAAGTCGCAATCAGTTGAAGAAGATCGTTGAAGGAGAGATTCTCAAAACAGTTCTAGGGCTTAGCGATCGTAACGTCTCTCAATGCGATTGAGGGAGCATAGCAGCCTTCGACGCCGTCAACATCGTTGCCTAGTGCCATGACTTTGTCTTTTAGAAGTTCGTAGATGTTGCCACATATTATCACACCCTTCACTCCATGCTTTACCTCACCGTTTTCGACGTAGACAGCGTTACTAATCGTAGCATTGAGAAGACCGTTAATCGGGTTCGAGAGCCATTCACCTATGGTTCTATAGACAACGAGTCCCCTACCGATGGTTTTGACCAGCTTTTCTAGATCCTCGCTACCGGGGAGGATGATGAAGTTCGTTGACCAGGGTTGAGGTGCTTCGTGTACAGCTCTACGCACAGCATTTCCAGTAGATTCGCGGTTCTCTATCGTTGAGGTATAGTGATCGTAGAGGTAGGTTTGTAGAACACCTCTATCGAACACTACCTTGCGTTGAGTTGCTATTCCTTCGTCATCGAACGACTTTGAGTTGATTAGGTTCGGAGCCGCACCATCGTCGACAATGCTCAAGTCTTCGCTCAGCACTTGTTCGCCTAGCTTTCCTCGAAGTGGTGATCTTTCTCTCTGGACGTTGTGTGCTGCTAGCGCTGGTACTAAGAGCGTAGACGCGATCGATGCAAACACTTTGTTTATTAAAACTACGTTGAGGCGCTCGGTAGGTACGGCTCTGCAGTGAGCGGTTAGCTTTGCTAGACGGCAACAGTTCTCAGCAAATGCTTCAGGGTTGAATCTCTCAAGAGTTTTTGCTTCGAACGTATCGTAGAATCCAGATTCCTCTCCAGATACCCTAACTGCAAGGAATACTTCGATAGCGGTATGCTTATCGATGTTTGTACGTCCGTAGCTATTCGCTATCATGCGCTCGATTATGTACGATCTCGCTACGGCTCTCACGACATTGATATCTCTATGCTTCTCAACGGTGCTGGTCATGGTATCGAGCATATCTAGCAGTACCGTAGGATCGTTCTTGGCAAGCTTAGGATCGTACGCTTTGTCGAAGAGCGTGAACCCCAGCTTTGTTGGTAATGAACGCCATTTATCATCTCTAGGTGTGTGCTTAGCTATTTCGAAGACCTTCCTCACGATGGATTCCAGATCCTCGACACCAGAGATGGATCCTCCTCCCACAGCAACACGTTTATCGACGACTATTCTAACGCCGATATCGATGCGTGAACCTCCGAAGATGGTCTCGATCCTTCTACTCGATAACGAACGTGCTTCGCAGGAGGTGCTTCGAACAACGTAGATCTCGATTTCGTCAGCCCCGAGTTTCTTACCTAGATCTAGACCATGTTCAGCAAGGTATTCGAGATCCATGGCTATCCGCCTCCAACAACTATCTGAAGCCTGAGATGCGGTCCTCCTATCCCTACACGAACCATCTGATGACCTTTTCCACACCCTCCGAACACACTTGTCTTCACTACTAGGTCTCGACCTACAGCATCTACACTCATCAACGTCTCTATGATGTGACCGCTCACCGTAACGCCTCTTACAAGCTGTTTAAGTTCACCGTTCTCGATGATGTATGAAGGACCTACGCTGAACGTGAAGGTACCCGTAACAGGGCTTACCTGACCTCCGCGCGCTCCGCGACCACGTAGATATATGCCGTGCTTAACGTCTCGAATCATCTCTTCCGGAGTCCAATCACCTCGTTCAACGAAGAAATTCGTTTGCCTTACTAGGATGTCGTAGTACACGTTTTCGGCTCTAGCGTTCCCTGTAGGTTCAACATTGATTTGATTAGCGGTCTCCCTACTATGTAGGTAGCCTACGAGTATGCCTCGATCAACGATCGTGGTTCTACCCTTAGGAATACCTTCGTCGTCTACAACTACTGGATAACCACCTTCGACAAGGCCTTGGTCTACGATCGTAACGTACTCGCTCGCTACCTTCTGACCAATCTTTCCCTGAAGTATGGATCCACCTCGTTCAACGTAATCCCCTTCGCATGCATGTCCGAATGCTTCGTGGATGAGCAGACCAACAAGTTCGTTGTCCACTACAGCTACGTACTTTCCGGGACTTGGAGTAGGAGCACGAACGGCTTGCTTTGCAAGGTTATTCAATTCATTTACAAAGTTTTGCCAATCGTATCTACGTATCGTTTCGTAACCTCCTACAAAGGTTCTTGAATCTCCTACGCGCTCCATCGAGCTTCCATCCTTAGCAACAACCGTGTGACCAATACCGCAAAGAGTGATTTCCGATACGCTTTGCACGCCTTCACTCGTAACAACGATACGAACATCGCGTTCTAAACCCATGAACGTAGTGCAGGAAGCGATACCTTCGATCTTCATGCTTTCAGTGTTGAGTTCTTTAATCAACGAAATCTTTTCTCCTGGATCTATTGTGAAGGGATCCTTGCTTACAGGGGTCCGGTAGAATCGTGCAATGCCTTGGTTGAGTACGTAGGGGTTCGGCGTCGTGTAGCCGTGGTTTGCCATGGATAAGGCTTGCTTTATGCAGTTCTCAATACTCTCTCTATCGAGACTCGTAGTGTAGCTGTAACCAACACCATTGTTCGTATAGACCTTGATTCCGAGCCCTACAACGGTACTGAAACTGTATTCGCGAAGCGTGCCATTGTCGTAGACTATACGTTCGTAAGTTCTTCGCTGAATGCGGGTTATTGCAAGCTTGGCGCCTAGTTCGCGAGCACGTTCTACGCTATGAGTTGCTAGATCTAGAAGTTCTTCGAACACGAAAACCCTTGGTAGAGAAACGTAACGCACCAAAATATGTACGAATGAACGGTTCAGCTAACCTTTCCTACGACCAGTTCTCTTAGCAGCGATGTGACCAACCTTTCTTCCCGGTGGTGCATTCCTAGATACGGTGGTGGGCTTCGACTCGCTCTGGTGCGAACCGCCACCGTGTGGATGGCTCACGGCATTCATGGCAACGCCACGTACCCTAGGCCATTTCCTGGCCTTAACCTTCCACTTGTGGTAAGCATTTCCAGCCTTAAGCAGAGGCTTCTCAACTCTTCCACCTCCAGCTACGACGCCGATGGTCGCTCTCGCATTTAGTGGTATCATCTTCTGCTTACCGCTGGGAAGGACTACGATAGCGTGAGTCGAGGTCTTGCCTATCACGGTAGCGTAGGTACCTCCAGCACGCGCTAGCTTACCGCCATCACCGGGTCTGATCTCGATGTTGCATATACGAGTCCCTTCAGGTATGTCGCGTAGCGGTAGTATGTTTCCTACCACGGGTTTAGCTCCGGGACCTATCTCAATTATTTGACCTACGCGTAAACCTTCGACTGCGACGTTGTAGAATTCGCGTCCATCTTCTAACACTATTCGTGCTAGCGGTACCCATCTACCGGGATCGTGAACGAGCTCGGCTACTACACCTCTAATAAGTTTGTCGGTAGGCGGTGGATACTTTGCTGGCGCGACCCTAAGGTGGCTAGGACTTCTGAATGTCGGAGTTCCTCTACCCATTCGCTGAACGAGTATCCTCTTACCCATGCGCTACACCATCCTAGTCCAGCCTCTGCGTAGCGAAGGTATATAAGCGTAGCGTAATGCTTACAGATCAATTGCATCGCGAGGTACGTACACACCTATCTCCTTGAGAGCATCCTTCAATTCTTCTCGAATCTTTGTTGTCGTGAAGAATCGTGCTAGCTGAATCCTTCGAGAAGAATCTTCGTGGAATATATGTATGCCCAGAACCTTCTCGGTACGTGCAGGTTTCTCACGAGGATCGCTTGGTGGTTTCCAAAGTATGGGTGGGATCGGGATCTCCATCTCTTTCAGCGATACACATACGATGCTATCTATGGGTATGAACACAGCTCGTCTACTCTCAAT
>JAMOOB010000038.1 GCA_027066265.1 Desulfurococcales archaeon | reverse complement strand
CCCTTGGTTTTTCTAGGTGCTTCGCTACCGGTGTTCGAGGCTCCGCAGCCACAGCCTTTTGCAAGCGATGCGCTTAGCGACGCGATGTACTCCCTATGGAGCGTCAGCATGTACATAGGCTTTGCAATCCTTGCCGCGGGGCTCATGGTGTCCGCGCTGTGGCTCCTCGGGGAAGCGGGTGGAGTTGTTCGAGCTGGTGAAGCGGCTCTATGCATGAAGAGGGCCCTCATCATCGCGGTGCTCATTCCGATAAGCGCGAAGCTCTACGACTTCTCAGCGCACCTAATCGCGTTGGCTAACTCCTACATCCTGCCCATGAAGGACTTCGCTACCTACTGCGACTCCCTAGCCGGAACCATAGTCTCGCTAGCGCTCATCTCCGGACTCTTCGGTGGCTGGACCTTCCTCCTCGGAGTGCTTCTGGTAGGCTTCGTGCTGCTAGTGCTGGGAGCGATGAGGTTGTTGCTAACGGCCGTTCTAGCATCGCTTCTACCGGTAGCGCTAGCGCTGAGCGTATTCCCGTTGAGCTTCGTTAGGAGGTTCGGCGAGACGATGCTCAGCATGCTGGCGAACCTTTCGTTGGCAACCATCGTTTGCGCCGCCGTCTTCCGCTTCGGAGCGGCCCTAGCTCACTACTACGCAGGTGGGGACTGGGTGGAGACCGCGATGAGGATAATCGTCTTCTTTGCCTGCGCTCTAGCACCAGCGCTATCCCTCGTCCTAGCTCCACGCGCATCGATAGGGCTCTACCTAACGAGCATGTTCCTAGGCTACGTGGCTAGACCGTTCCTAGGACAGGTTGCTAGACAGGTAGCTCCAACGATACGGGCTGGCCTAGCTCAGCTAGGTGGATACCTAGAGACGGCTGCAGCCGTGAGCAAGGGACCCCTTGCGTGGGCTGGGAGAGTAGTTAGGGTATCCAGATCTCTGTGGAGCTTAACGAAGCATCCCGGAGGAGTACCCGGTGCTGCTATTGCCAAGGGAGTACAGCTCTATCGCACATGGAAGGCTTCTCGAGAACATCCTGAGGAGTCGACACCCTAACCACTCTTTTCCATAGCGATGGAGCAACTGCCTCTCTTCTCTACTGGTAGAGATCCATGAGGTTTAGAGGACTGTTTTCGAGGACCAAACGCGTAGCTGTATCGCCTAGGAGGTACAGACTCGTGTCGTTCCATGGAGGCGGGGTAGTGACTAGCGGAAGAGTATTGAAATCGTACCGATGCGGAATCGACGATATGGCGGTTGTCTATCTGATAGATACCGGCGATGAGATCAAGTACATCGTTGAGGAACCCACTCCCTCGGAGAATGTTCGAAGATTCTATCCGTACGTGATGGAGCACATCGCATATACTGCACAGCCGTTAGAACGCTACGAGAATCCTCTCGATTTCGTTCGAAACCTTGTGATGGAAGCGGTAGAGCAGCTAGGAATAGCAGACATCCTCGGTTCCGACATACGTGTACTGATGTACTACGTGCTTAGGGATGTCGTTGGTTACGGAATCATCGATGTGCCTATTCGGGATCCTAATGTTGAGGATGTTACGGTTCCTGGTACGGGGGTTCCCATACACGTCGTCCACAGGAATGTGGCGGAACCTCACTGGATCCCTACGAACATAGTTATCGAGAGCGATGAGGAGGGTGCTCGCTATGTTCAGAGACTCGCTCAGAAGTGTGGTCGCTACGTATCCACAGCTTTTCCCTTCGTGGAAGCACCTTCTCCGGAGAAGCATCGTATAGTGGTGTACCTATCGGATATCTCTGGTCGAGGACCCGGCTTCACGATAAGGAAGTTCCCTGAGAAACCCTACAGCATTACGCAGCTCATACACTTCAGGACGCTATCCCCTTTACAGGCAGCTTATCTATGGTTTGCGATCGAGCACGGAGCGTCGATAGCGATCATAGGTGCGATGGGTAGCGGTAAGACTACGTTGCTGAACGTTGTTCTGAGCACCGTTAGGCCAGACTACAAGGTGTGTACGGTCGAAGACGTTCCAGAGCTTCGGCTACCCCACCCCCTCTGGAAACCGTTCTACACTAGGAAGAGCTACACCGTAGGGAGCGTCGAGACCGATATCGATCTCTTCACGCTCACAAAGCTTACGCTGAGGGAGCGATGCCAGGTTATTAGCATAGGCGAAGTGCGTGGAGAAGAAGCTCAGATAATCGTTCAGGCCGCTGCCATGGGTCATGCAAGTGCATTCACGTTCCATGCCGGCAGCATCAACGAGATGATCTCGAGAATGACTAGCCCACCATTGGATGTCGGACCCTCCTACCTCCGGGACATATGGGTAGTCGTATTCATGCTACGGACGAAACTTGGTGATCAAGCCGTTAGAAGGGCTCGTTACGTATGGGAGATCCTACCCGAAAGAGTTGATTGCGATCCCGATGCGAAGAGCATCGAGATCGTTTCGCCGAGGTTCAGGGATACGATACTCTACAAGACGGTCTTCGAATGGGATCCGAGAACCGATTCCTTCTACCCCAACACCGTAGACGAACTCATCAGAAAGAGCTTCAGACTTAGACAGATCGCTGCAATGCATGGCTATACGCTTGACGAGATAGCTCGAGAACTCGAGGAGCGTGTGAAGTTTCTGGAGGAACTAGTTCGTGAGAAAGTATTCGATTGGGATAGGATCTTTGTACAAATGAAGCGGTTCTACGCATCGAGGAGGATCCGCATCCGCGTCTAACTGCTTCTAATCCTTCTGGGGTGTTGTTGATGAAGAGGTTCTTAGATTGGAGGATCTGGCTAGCACTCTACGTAGTCTCTACGGTTCTCTACCTATCGAGGCTTGGAATAGTGTTGCGTGATCTAGGCGTGTTTCTCCCTGGGTGGTCCTCTTATCTATTCCTTGTAGTGAGTGTTGTAGCGATAGCGATTGAGGCTGCTGTAACGCCCTATACGATCTGCGTGTCGCCGATAGCTGTGATCGTAGTCGTTGCGAGCTATAGGTACTACGGCTTCCTAGCATCGATACCCTTCATCGCGTTGGCGGTATCGGCTACCATACCCTTCGCCGAAGCCTACGCAAGGCTTAGATCCAGAGGCGTGAGCATGGCTACGGCTAGGCATAGAAGGGCTCTGTACCTAGGAGACGCTGTTCTCCTAACGCTCTTCGCCGTGGATCTAGTGCTTGGAGTAGCAGTAATCGCATTGAGTGAGGAGTGGTTCACGAAGCTCAGCGGGATTGCCGTGGCTATCTACGGTGCTTGCGGTACTGGGATCGCTCTCTACGATGTGTTTAGAGTGTACGTAGCTACGAGGATAGAGCCGTACAGCGTGAGGTGGTTCGTAGCTATATGGTTCAGGAACGCTATCCTTAGACTCGTTCTCGAGAGCTACGCGGCTAGGCTAAGGAACCTAATCGAGCGCGCAGGAGTTACCGAGGCTCCCATAGTCCTAGCAGCGAAGATCCTAACAGCATCATTGATGCTACTAGCGATCTCGCCAGCGACGCTACTCCTACAGATGTTCCTATCGCCAGAGCTAGCAATCCTAGCGTTCACAACAACGATCCTCACATCGATAGCCATCCCCACGGTACCGTTCCTGTGGCTACATAGCAAGGTAGGCGATAGGAAGCGCCAGGTAGAGGACGAGCTTCCGTGGTTCGTACTGTACTCAGCAATTCTTCAGAGGGTGGGCATACCGCTTCACGAAGCCTTCAAGCGATTGATCGGTAAGAGCATACTCCCCGCAACGGAGCGGGAAGCGAAGGTGTTGAACAAGTACGTGAATTTGCTTGGCTATGATGCTATCACGGCGCTCGAAGAGATTGCTCTGAGACATCCGAGCAGAGAGTTTAGGAATCTGGTCTTCGGTTATACGAGCATCTTACGTACTGGCGGTGATCTAGCAACGTACCTAGAATCCAAGCTGAATGAGCAGCTCAGATTGCTAACTATTAGGCTTAGGAGGTTCGCAGACGTTGCGTTGGGGACCGGAGAAATCTTGCTATTATTCTACCTCATCTTCGCGAGCGTGTTGGCTGTAGCGGGTAGTGCTGCGGCGGACATAGCGCAGATGTTTACG
>JAMOOB010000037.1 GCA_027066265.1 Desulfurococcales archaeon | reverse complement strand
TTAACTTCTCCGTGAGTCTGATCTGGTGCATGGAGGTTCCTCGGACTCGGCAATCCCGGAGCCTTGCAGTCCATCGGCTGAAGGCGGGGCAAGGTTCTCCATCCCCGGCAAGGTGTGTCGAGAGTCTAGCTACGATCCATTGAGTGAAAAAGTGTGGGTCTCATCGCTGTGTAGCGATGGGTGGCGAAGTCCGTGGCGTGATTCGTAGATTGGTAGTTGTGTTGATGTACTTGCTAGTACACTTAGCTATCTACGCGGATACTTCGATTCCTTGGAAATTCGGGCTAGAGGTCTAGATCGTTTGGGCGGAAGCTTAAGGTGTACGGCTACGAGTATTAATACCTTCGTTCCAATTGAATGATTCGATAGACGTGTAGCGAGTAGGTCTCTAAGCAATGCATCGATGGTTCGAGTAGTGGATACAGCGGAGAGTCTACGGATTGGTGTACGAACTATTTGAGCTGAAGAGCTATTCGTTTGATAGATGCTTCGTAGCTACATCGATGCGTTTACTATCCGCGATGCATGTAGGGAGTGCGATAGCTCTTTATGTGTCTCGCTCCATTGCTTTGCGGGGGTGTTGATGCGTAGAGTTCTGCTCAAGGTATCGGGCAAGATAATCAATCCAGAGAATCCCGAGCTTGTCAAGGGATATGCCGAGGTTGTTAGAGAGCTCGTGAGTGAGGGGGTAAGGATCGCTGTAGTTGTTGGAGGAGGACGCTATGCAAGGAGCTATACGAGTTGTGCGAAGATGCTTGGGTTAAGTGATGCAAAGGCTGATATGCTGGGAATCGAGGTTTCGAGACTCAATGCTCTACTCCTAGCATACGCGTTGGGAGACGACGTTGCTTACCTACCGATCCCTAGGAACGTCGAGGAGATCGAACGTGGTTGGAGTACGGGTAAGGTTGTCGTGGTTGGAGGTCTTCAACCAGGGCAATCAACGGCTGGAACCGCCATGGTCGTAGCCGAGCTGCTGGGCATAAAGCTCGTCCTCTACGCTACCGATGTGGATGGT
>JAMOOB010000036.1 GCA_027066265.1 Desulfurococcales archaeon | reverse complement strand
AAGAGGTTTCCGAACGCTAGGAAGCTCGATAGGATCTCTATAGATGAGCTCGGCGCCGTGCTTTCTCAGCGCTACGAAGCGGGAGGATACGAACTTCTCGATCCCGTAGCTCTAGGAATAGCTAAGCGTAGCGGTATCGAGGTAGTGGTGTTCAACGGTTTAGATCCTAGGAACGTGTTTAGAGCGCTGAGGAAGGAGATAGGTACTGTGGTAGAACCCTAGGGGATGATGTATCGCCCGACCGCTGCTGATGAACTACGTGAGGAAGCGGTGGCTGGCTGACCCATGAGTGTTCGGCTGTTGATAACCACGGATACGGGTTTCGAAACCGTGCTCCTAGATGAACTCAGCGAACTCTGTAGAATTCAGCGAGTTCTCAGAATGTTTAGCGGTAGGATCCTCGTCGAGGTTCCTAGGAGCGATGCTCTCAACGTACTTCGATCGCGAATCGCGAACAACGTCTACGTGCTTCTCGAATACTTCGAGGATGTGCATAGCTTAGACGATATATATCGGAGGGTGTACGAGGTAGAGATCGAGAACATCATCGAGCCCAACGAAAGCTTTGCTATCCGACCCGAGAGAGTAGGTGAACATGACTTTACGAGCATAGACATAGGGCGCGTTGCAGGTCAGGCTGTTATAGATAGGTACCTATCGGCGAAGGGCACGAGACTGAAGGTGAACCTCGACGAACCCGACGTCGAGATCTACGTAGAGTTGAACTACGATAAGCTACTCATCGCGCTTCCGCTCACCAGAAGCTCGCTTCATAGGAGAGGCTACAGAGTGTTCAACCATCCAGCGGCGCTCAAGACAACCATAGCCTCGGCAATGATTAGAATGAGTGGATGGACTCCGGAGACGGGGCTCTACGACCCGATGTGTGGCGGTGGAACGGTGTTGATAGAAGCGGGGCTCGTAGTCAAGGGAATGGAGATCGCGTGCCTTAAGAGAAGAGAACTCGAATCAGTGCCTACGAACAGAAGAATCTTTCCCGAACTCCGGGAGTTCTTGGAAGATCTATGCTCGAGAGAGGTCTCGATCGATGTAAGGAAGATGCTTGTAGGAACGGAGCTCAATCCTCGATTCGCTGAAGGAGCCGTACTCAACGCTAAGAACGCTGGCGTCGACGATCTCGTGCTGATCGTGGTAGGCGACTGCATGAAGAGAATGAAGGTGTTGAAGATCGTCGAGAAAGAGTACGGCGTAGAGTTTCGGACAGCCGTATTCAACCCACCCTACGGACATAGAATGCGGCGTGAGAACCTCTACGAGCTCTACCTAGGAGTTCTCCGAGCGTTGAAGAACTACGGATTCGAACGTGTGGTATTCATAACCTCCGCTATCGAGGTAGCCGAGAAAGCTCTTCTACGCATAGAACCCGAGGACGTACGTAAACACTACGTAATCCACGGAACGCTCCCTTCCTACGTATACGTAGTCAAGTTCTAGGCAATGTTTGGGGGTCAGATCGTCGCGAGGTCGTCACCGATCGGGTTGGAGCGGCTTCATCACACCCCGCTACGCTAGCGGTACACCCGTAGATATTTCCTCAACCTTGTAAGGAGACCCGAAGTTCGTAGAGGAATCGCTATGCACGGAACATTGTCTAGGAAATGCCTTAGGGACAACGTTAGTAGTACGAACTTGAGGCACTGAGGATCTCCCGAAACCCTTAGTATTGCTCGACCTAGATCCGGTCTGTACGCGGCTAACGCAAGTCCGCAGCGAGCTCTCAATGCGATCCCCATACAGTTGTAGAGCTTCGATACGAGTTCCTTGACGAAGCTCTCGATAGGTACGTCCTCGAAGCATACCACCCTCAGCAGCACGTAGCGCTTCATCCTACGATAACGACGTGTTCCAGCGATTTCGCGAAGACGTTCGATAGATCGTTCAACTCGTTGTAGAGATCTAGTTCGCATAGCTATAACGATGCTTAGGAGACTCGTAGCTAGAGCACCCACGCTAACTATCAACGTAGCTAGCGTAAGCGTATCCAACCCTCCTCACCGAGCCACGAACGCAACGCTTCGAGAGGATATACCTGGAGCACGAGACGGCGTTCACGTTTGGTGAATCCCAGGCTCTGGAGCAGGACGTCGATGTGTATGGGGTGAAGAACTCTCTTGATCGAGGGGGAGTACGACGATACGAAGATCCCTACGTCTAGCTTTAGGCAACGCTCTATGGTTTCTCCAACGAAATGAAGCGCGCGTTCCAAACTCATTCGTTTGGAATCGATTCTAGCGAGCTCGATGAACGGCTCGAGGAGTACCTCGATGAACTTCCTAACCTTCGACGTCGCCATGAAGTTCACCTGGGTTTCGTCAACGAATTTCAGAGTCTCAACGTTGAGTGCTATCACAACGCTCTGCGATACCTTTGCTAAGCTACGAGCGGTCTGCAGATCGCTAGGTATGCACAGCGGTAAGCATCTACGCAACTCTCGTCTAGGCGGTAGGAGAGAACGCTGAGTAGATTCATGGATGCAGCGGGGAACTATCGCAACGCTTCGTTGAAGCTGTGGTAGCTGATCCAAGCAAAGCTCTAAGACATCGCTCCTGATACCAGCAACGTCTAGACCTAGCTTCGATACGTAGGTAAGGAGCTCGGAACAGTCGTTGAAAGCTAGGAACAGATCAATCAGCACATCGCTTCACCAACTCTTCCAACAGCTTACGAACTTCGTCGATAGATCTGACTATGGAGAACGATACCACGATCCTCACAGCATCGCCGCCATCGTACAGAGACAACGTTCCTAGGTAAGCTTCCTGCTTGCTAAGCCTTAGGTACAGTTTGTTGGCTCGAGAATCGTATCGCTGTTCTAGCGTAGTCAGCAGGTATTCGCGATCGAACTTAGGTAGCGAACAGAGTATGTGTAGCAACACCTGCTCAGCGTAGTTGCTGGGCACGACCAAGCGGAGTCTCGTAATCGGATTTCCGTAGTATCCAGAAAACGTTTCAGTCGATACGTAGTTCTGTAGAATTGGTCTCAGTTCGGAGGGAATGACGTTGAGCAAAGCCTTCCTAACCTT
>JAMOOB010000035.1 GCA_027066265.1 Desulfurococcales archaeon | reverse complement strand
GGCGAAGGGTAGCACTACTATGCATAGAAGGGTTGCAAGGATGAGCTCCGTCAATGCGTAGGCGGGTGCTCTAGCCAAGTTCTTCGCGGAACTCGTTCGAAGAACTTCGCTGGGTCGTAGACCCATCCAAATTCCTTTGGAAGAGGTGCTCTTTTTCGTTACGGCATCTCTCCGCGATCCTCGTGAATGTGTCGTTGTCACGGTTCGGCACCAATCCCTACTCCGTGGCTAAGTTTATATGTGTTGTGTATATATACGCGAGAAACGTGGATAGCATACCGTGAGCTTTCCGAGGAACGTAGACGGGAACCCTCTCAATCGAACGTTGGTAGGTAGGATCTCGATCTCCACGAGAACTTTTCCCCTAGCTACATCCCTACCTACGTGCGTAGAGATGCTAGGTATCGAGCCTAGGGATTACCAGGTAGAGGCTGCTAGATGGGCTCTAAAACAGAGGCATGCCGTTGTTTGCCTCCCTACGGGTAGCGGTAAGACCGTGGTTGCCGCGGTATGGATCGAGCACGTTCTTAGAGAGGGTGTCTCCAAGATCTTGGTGTTGGCACCTACACGCATACTCGTTGAGCAGATCGCTAGGTTCCTAACCAAGGTTCTGGGAATCGAAGTCGTTGCGATACACGGTCTCTACCCTAAGCATAGACGCGTAGAGCTGTGGAGGAGGGCTAGGATCGTTGTTACGACTCCCGAAACCGCTCTGAGCGACGTCGATACCGTGGTTGAGCAGGGTTTCGGCGCTATCGTCGTTGACGAGTGTCACCATACTACGGGTATGGATGCCTACGCCAAGTTCATGAGGGCTACGAAGGATCTCTACAGGTATAGGCTTGGTCTCTCAGCATTCGTACCACCTTCACGTAGGAAGGAGATCGAGGAGCTGATCGGTACAGTTAGGGTGTGGAGCTGGAGCGATCCTCGGATAGCTAAGTACGTACCTACGTGGATCGGCGAGGTGTACGAAGCCGAGCTATTGGATAGGGAACGCGAGCTTTTGAAGAGATTGGAAGAGCTTCACGCATCGCTCGAGGGACGCGAACGAGGCTTGGCTAGGCTAGCTATGAGGTGGTTCGTAAGGGATGGTTTCCTAGCGCTTTGGGAGAGCTGGGAACGTTCCGAGAAGCTTAGGAAGCTAATCGATCTATCTCCGTACCGATCCACGGTTAGGGAACTCCACAAGCTGGATGCGTTGATGAGGGTTCTGAGGGATCACGAAGGTTTCTCGAAAGCTATCGTCTTCGTGGATCGTGTCGTTGTTGCGTACAGGATCGCGGAATCGTTGAAGGCGTTGAACCCCGTCGTCATCTGTGGAAAGGCTAGGGCTAGCCACGACGTACGCAAGCTTCTAGAGATGGCTAGGGATCCCAACACCAAGCTGATAGTATCCACCAGCGCTGGCGAGGAAGGGCTGGATCTACCCGAGGGAGATCTACTCGTTGTTTGGAGCAACGTCGCTAGCCCTCTACGATTCATACAGAGGCATGGAAGGATCCTACGAGCAACCGAGAAACGTGGTCCACCCAAGTTCGTTACCTACATCGTTACCCCCGATACGATCGATATGGATAGCCTCATCGATGGGATAGAGCTCGCTAAGAAGGTGGGTATCGACGTACCGGTATCGGAGGAAGTTCTCGAATCGTTGTGGAGAAGGAGTTCGCGTGCAAGAATTCTTCAGATCCTCGAAGAGAGCCCCATGCCTTTGGAATGGGTTGCGGAGATCCTCGGGGTTTCCACAGACGTTGTTAGGAACGATGCTAGGAAGCTGTGTAGCCGTGGGGATCTGGTCTACATCTATACGCATCTAGGCAAGGTATACGCATCGAGCGAAGCAATTCATAGGCTATACGAAGAGTTTGGAGAGTACCTGCAAGCGGATGGAGCGTACGAAGTGAAGGTGAAGCCGTTCGTAGGGGGTAGGTACCTCAGAGCTGTGTCCGGCAATAGCTTTCACGAGGTGTTCGAGAAGCTTAGGAAGGTACTCGCTAGGCATGGATCGATCGAGAAGCTCCACGTATCCGCATCCGTACCGCTACCAACGGGAGCACTCAAGCTAGTGAACCTCGTCTTCAGCTACCTAATCGACGACGAGAAGAAGCTCGAGCTAGCGCTACGCAACGCTTTCTCTATACATAGGCTAGAGCCGAGCGAAGTAGAGGAAGCGGATCGCTCCTAGACGTAGAGCTTACGAACTTCGGAACACGTTCGCACTCCAGCGATCGTGGTACGCAGAGACGTATCGCTTCGCAACGAGCTTAGCGCTTTCTACTCAACATCCTTGACCTACCTAGCCGATCTCCTAACCCTTTCCTTGGGTTCCCATCGAAATCTCCACAATCCTCTACCAAAGGATTCTACGGCGATCTCGAGCTCTTCGGCAAGCATATCGCTTATCAACGGTTCGTCGGCTAGAGGAGATACGACAACGTCTGCAAGAACTTCTCTAGACTCTACGTCTTCGGCAACGATCTTTACAACGACAGCTCTCGGAAAATACCAAGCTCTTAGAGGTCCTCCAGCGGTCTCCAACTCGATCTCAACAGCGTTTTCCGGAGGCCACAGACCTAGATCTCGAGCAAGGTCTATGGGTACGAGGAGCTGTGGTGTTGGAGCTTCGTAGCCACTGTTCAGCAACGCTACGGTTTCTACGGATCTATCCCCTCTCTTCAGCCGTAGACGTAGCCTTACCGCCACGACCAACCACCCTGATCCTACCAACGAACCCGAAGCTCTTCACCTTGATCCTACCAACGAAGATCTTCCTCAACACCAGCACCGTGTATCGATACGTGTAGCAGTGTATAAGCTGTGTCGAGCGGAAACGAAGTCCTAGTCGTAGCCAGTAGTCCTATGCCTCGACAACGATGCGCTCCGACTAAGAGTATATACATGGGTCTGTAACTCTATACTTGGCGGGATCGTGGAAACCATTGTACGTGTCGACGAGCGTGGCCGTATCACGATACCGAGCGATGTTAGAGCTCGCATCGGGTTGAAGAGCTTGGCTAGGCTACGCATTGAAGGGGATAAGATAGTTATCGAACCTATCAAGGACCCTCTCGAACGCATAGAGACACTCGTAGTCGATGGTCCTCGCGACGTAGAGGCTGAGATCGCTAATCTCAGGAAGGTTGCCGAAGAAGAGTTGTTGAAGAGGTTTCGCGGTAGATGGTATTGATCGAAACCGATATCCTAGTATCGCTTATTCTAAGCATCGAGAAGCATCATAGGGAAGCGGTGGAGATTATCAAGAAGATCCGATCTCTAGCATTATCGCCGTACGCATTGATAGAACTAGACCTGCTTATATTGTTGGAGAGAATCGTTGTTCGAGACCTAGAGCAATTTCTATAAAGAGCTAAACGAGTTAATGAAGTTCTACGGCATCAAGATCGTTGAGCCTTCGCCCACCCATCTAATGGTAGCACATAGTTTGAGAACACGCTACGACTTAACATACTTCGATTCACTCCATGCAGCTACAGCAATAGTGCAGAGAGATGTCTTGGTGAGTTACGATAAGAATTACTCTAGGGTAAAGGAACTTAGATGGATGCATCCATCAGAGCTACTAAAATCGTTGTAAGGGTTTCAGTAAGCATATATTCTCCTACATGGCGACGAACGCATCGGATTTCCGTGTGCTGATCAACGTTGTGGAGCGAAAAGGGTATAGGCTAGAGGTAGGCGACGACGCGCTTCATTACTTCTGCGTAGAGCGTTATCGTATCTTCGTACTTGGTTTCGGGTGGACCCGTGTAGATTAGGTGCATGCGTAGTGGAAGCTCTTTCTCGCGAACCTCCTTAACCATGAACCTAGCCAGAGCCTCTGCCAAGGGTCCTAGGCTCGGGTAGCCCTTTCCTAGCGGAACCCTTTTCTTCAGCAACCTTCTGCCGAAGTACATACCCGTTACCTGGGAGAATCGTAGGCTTAGGAACCCCTTGCTTAGCTCTAGACCCTTCCTAAGGATGTTGAGCCAGAAATCTACGGTTGCCTCTGCATCGGCTCGATGGAAGTTGCCGTGCTCGTCTAGATGCGTTTCGTACATGAATACGTTCTCGAGCTGTATCGATATCGAA
>JAMOOB010000034.1 GCA_027066265.1 Desulfurococcales archaeon | reverse complement strand
AGAGAACCTTATGACTAGAGATGTAATCTTGTTACTAGCATTTCTATACAATCCTAGAACCCATATTCCTCCTAGGTCATCGACTACCAATGCATTTCCACTCTTCCAGTCCTTTCTATCGGAGAGAACATACAGATATCCAGCAATCTCGTACTCGCCGCTCTTACCATATCTTACAGCTTTTTCGATAGTTACACTACCATCTGTACCTACAGTTGCAACTATGACTACGATATCGTAATCTCCAGTAGCATCGCTCATACCAACTAGGTAAAGCTTGCCATTCTTATATACCACATCTGTAAGATATTCACTGCCGCCGAGATCAAGCAAATAGACTTTCTTTAGATCTCCATTCTTGTCGAATATTGCTATTATACCATCTCTATTATTAGCGCCAAAGTCCTTCGTGACGCCAACTGCGATAACAAAGTTCTCTGCTACAGTTCCACTCAAGAACCTAGTGTTGCTCACATTAAACCACTTTACCCATTCCACATTTCCAGTTGATGCATCGATTTTTACAACAATTCCTTGTTTGCCGCCGCCTCGATTCGCGTAGCCAAATACGTATATGTACTGTCCATCGTAGGCAATACTTCTAGCTTCGGACCAGTTACCAAGATCGCCAGTATCGGGAGATCCTATCAACGTTCCCCAGATTGCTGTCTCACTAGATAGATCTACCTTAGCAATCAACAAGCTTCTATATCTATTACCGTACACTATAATGGTATTGTTGTCGATAGCTTTGACACCTTTCGCCCAATCGTCCCAGTCCGAACCCTTGACCACGGTCTTCGATATTTGTAATTGCGCTAACACCGATACACTAGAGATCGTAGCTATTGACAGCATTACAAGAGCTAAGGCTGTATAGATGGATCTACGCGACAACTAGAACCCCCTAGATAGCTCGCGATAGAGCTGAGTAAAAAACTGAAGCGTTAATGGGGCTATAAGCAGACTTTAGCTGTTAGATGAACAGCGCAAATGATTTTGCTCACTGAGAAAAATCGGGGTGAATCAGTACCCAACGATTTGGAGGAGCTCTTGTGATAGGTCTCGCCTAATCCAGAACTCGGCTTGCTTACCGCTGTTCCATGCCTTCACGGGTCTGTAGTACCCGACTACTCGGCTCCATAGATCCATGGGTGCTCCACATCGTGGACACTTCGTGTACCTACCAACCCCTCGATATCCACAGGATGGGCACACCGCTATGGTTGGCGTAACGCTGAGGTACACAACGTCGGTGTTCCTCATGGTATCGAGCACGAACTTCTTGACTGCTTCGGGAGGTAGTTCCTGATCTACGAACACGTGCTTGATTACGCCGCCCGTGAACAGTTTCTGGCACTCCGACTCTATCCATAGCTGGTCTCTGAGGTGTAGCGATGTGTATGGCGGTGTGAGCTGGTTGGTGTAGAACGGTTCCTTCCTCTCACCTACCGGTGCTATCGGTATGAACATCCTTGCATCGTCGCCACCCAGCTCCTTGAAGAAGCTCCAGTCCAGCTTGGCTAGCCTAACGCTAAGCGATTCTCCTGGAACCTCCTCGACGTTGTAGAGAACGTTGTCCTGATCCTCGAACTCCTTCAGCCTTGCATGGATGTGCTCGAGTAGCTTCCTGTACAGCTTCACGACCTCTCCCAGCTTACCCTCGGCTCTGTGCCAGAAGAATGGGTCTCCCATCATTATCGATACGTACTCCGCCAAGCCGATGAGTCCCACGGTGTTGTAGTAGTACTTGAATGGGTTCTCGGGATCGATGTACTCCCTAGTCATTGGGTAGAACCCTGCTCTGAATAGCTTGAGGTACCTTTCGCGGAACCACATCAAGGTTTTCCTAGCTACCTCGAGTAGCTGGTCGAGCGTATCCCACGCAACCTTCTCATCGCGGTACAGAGCTAGTGCAGCGATTCTGGGACAGTTGATGACGACCACGTTGACGCTGCCTACGCTCGGCGGCATGTCCCACACACCCTTAGCACGATGAAGTATCTCCCTCACCCTAGCCATATCGGATAGTAGACGGCAACAGAACGAGAAGATGTCTTCAGCGCTATGCCTATAGCCGTTGAGGAAGTACATCTGACCCATCTTAGCTACCATGCTCCAGTAACGTTCTTCTAGCTCTGGATCCTCGCTTAGAACCTTCTCCATCAAGTCGTTGAGGATCGTCGTCGGTATGGGGAACGTGAATGGCTGTCCCATCGCATCGCCTTCACTGAACACCTCGATCAACGCCTTGATTACGGCCCTCGCTTCATCCATGAAGCTAGATAGCTTGAGAGGAGCCGTTCTCGGATCACGATGGGTAGGGTCGGGCATCTCTAGGTAGTACTTGTTGCTGATAGCGAGCACGATGTTCGTGAACGGGCTCTGACCTGCTTTCAGCGGGTAGTTGAGATTGAATACGAATCGCTGCATGTTCTGCTTAACCGTTCGATACGGAAGCTTTTCGCGAGCAACGAAGGGTGCCAACACAACGTCTACTCCGTAGAGCCCTACGGCACCGGTCCTTTCCTGGCTAAAGATGTAGACAGCATTCATCAGCTGATCGACGGCTGAATCCATGTGTTTCGGAGGTCTCGATACCACCGTAGGCGTCCTAAGACCCTTGACAACGATAAGTCTCGAATCTATGCCGCCACAGTAAGGCTTGAGCAGCGATCCATCGCGAATCTTGTAGATGTGTATCCATCCCTCGTAGTGAAGCCTGATAGCATCCTTAGGAAGTACACGCTCAGCTTCCTCAGTAAAGAGCTGCCCAAGCACGTAGCTTATGAAACCGCTAACGGTTTTTGGCACGTTAGCGTTCTCCCTTACGAGCCAATCCAGCTCAGCTAAATAGCTCTGCTCGAGTTGCTCTAGCGCAAGCTTCCTACCCATTTCTCCGACCCGTACATACTTCGCAAAGCATATTTAGATGAGTTGCGAGGGAGTGCTCCGAACCTATTCGAGGCGTGTAACGGTGATACCCACAGATTATCCTCGTATTACGAGGTTCTCATTCGTATAGCCTATAGATCTCGTCGGGGATCCATTCCTCGATCGATATCCTAGAACCATCGCGTTCAACTACCTCGACTCCGAACCCTTCAACGACCTCACCGATGACCGCTGCATCGATGCCGATGCCTCGAAGCGTTTCGAGTGCCTTCTCAACGTGTTCTCGCGGAATCGTTGCTAGCAGAGCACCGCTGCTGATGAGTTTGAGTGGGTCTAGACCCATAGCTTCGCAGATAATCTTTGTTTCAGGAGCTACTGGAACCCTATCGCGGTACACAACTATCCTTACACCCGAAGCGTAGGCTATCTCGAACAATCCTCCTAGAATCCCTCCTTCGGTAGGATCGTGCATAGACGTTGCAAGACCGTGCTCCGCCAAAGCTAGCGCTTCCTTAACGACGCTAACGTTCTTGATGAACTGCTTACCTCGCTCTATCACATCCCTAGGAACGCCTTTCCTAAGCAACTCGTTTTCGAAATCCGTTGCAAGGATCGCTGTACCTTCCACGGCGGCACTCTTAGTCATTACCACAAGATCTCCGATCCTCGCACCCGAGGTAGGTACGAACCTTTCCTTCGGACACGTACCCAGCACCGTACAGCAAACGATCGGTTTCCTAAGCTCCGGTGCTACCTCGGTATGACCACCAACAATCGCTGCACCAAGCTCTCGAGCTGCTTCATCCATCTGCTTCGTTATCTCGTCGAGAAGCTCTTCGGTCGAATCCTCGGGTAGTAGAACGGTTGCAGAAATCCATCTCGGTCTAGCACCCGTAACAGCCACATCGTTGCTAGGTACGTGGATCGCGAGCCATCCAACGAGCTTGCTCGCAGCCGTTATCGGATCGCTATGCACTACCAGTACCTCGCTACCCAGATCGATCACCGCAGCATCCTCGCCTATCTTGGGACCAACCAGTACGCGGTGATCCCTAGCTCCAAGCCTCGTGAAGACGTATCGCAGCAACGTATTCGGATCGAGCTTCCCCGTCCTAAGCCTTCTGCTCTGCACGCTCAGCACCGAGAATACGTAGGCTACGAATGTTGCCCTAATAGACGCATTCTAAGCCTTATGAGCTTGCGTGTACTACGTTCTCAAGGTGATCGCTTGGTAAAGATAGGCGAGGTCTACAGAAAGCTTACCAAGGACGATTTCG
>JAMOOB010000033.1 GCA_027066265.1 Desulfurococcales archaeon | reverse complement strand
TTGTCGCCGAAGGTACCTCAATCCTTCAAGGCTTTCTACGAAAACTTCGAGATTGTGTACAACGTATGGACGGAGTACATCGAGTACGTCTCTACTAGCTGTCGCAGCTACTCGATTGAATCGAACTGGATCCACGTAGATTTCGCACCTCCACTAGCTTACGAAGGTTTGGCTCACAACGTAAGTTTCGAGATAGAGTTCGTAGATGCAACGATCTTCGAGCAGAGTAGGTACAGAACGTTCTACGTAGAGCAGATCATCGACGTCGTTCACGTGCTTGGATGGATTAGCAGTGTTGTGAACGCTACGTACGTAATCAGCTTACTACCTGAAACCCCTCCGTGAAACAAATCAACGCGGTGATTCTTCATGAGGTTCAGCTCCGTTACGAACTTGATAAGGAAGTTCGTCAAGATTTTCAAGACCTCGTTCAGCCTACAGGCATTGATCTTCGTAGCTACGCTCCTAGCGCTATCGAATATCTACCCATTCTACGCAGATAGACCATGGTCTCCGAAACACATTCTTCCAAGCCTATCCGTTGCATGGATCTACGCCTACGTGCATGCAGCGATACTATTCGTATTATCTGCGTTCACGTTCTACCTACCCTTCGCAGTAGTTTCACGAAGCTACGGCGAGCTAACGCGTAGCGCATACATCGTTCCCCTAATCGTGGGATTCGTAAACTTCATCCTATCGATCGTCGTATCCATACCCTTGCTCTACAGAGGTGCTAAGTACTTCAAGGTAGTCTCGTTCATGTATCCCGCTCTGATTGCAGCGAGCATTGCTTCATCGCTTCTGCAGTGGTACGTAACTCCGTTGATCATGCCTCTGCTGATCGTCGTAGGTGTTGCTGGGAAGAAGTGGAGGATGTACGTAGGTAGTGAACGCTTCGTTACGCTCGTAGCTATGGCGCTATGCTTCCTGCTAACGAGCGTTGCGAGACCTTTGCTGGATGCATTCGTATCCATGTCGATAGCTTTGTCAACGCATTGCTATCCGTGCACGATGATATACCTAAGGGGTTACCATCCCAAGGCGTTCGAGTACCTAACGCTAGCGTTGAAGGGTAGAATAGATGCGCTGTACCTAGCGTTTCCAACGTGGGGAACGCTGATCTCGTTCATAGTCGTTGGCTACGTTACGGGCTACGTACTTCGCTGGTACTTGAACAGATTGATACTGGTACCGATCGAGGAGATCCGTGGACGAAGTTCGTAGAGCTTGCGAACGATATTCTCGGAGCTTCGACTCATCTCGGTACCGAGCATCGCGATGTTGTGGATCAACGGTTTTTAGTTGGTTTCTCTAGGGTTGTGCTGGGTGGATGAGGAACCTCGATCCCACCGATTGGTGTGGATATGTAGCTCGCACCGACACCCCGATCGATGGTCTAGGTGCCTAGGGTTGAGGGGTGCGTGGATCACGGTTGCGAGGCTCGGTCTAGTTATCGCGGTCTTCATCTTTGTGCTGCCTCTAGCGATCTTTGCTTACGAGCTTAGCGAGAATCCTCACATAATCAACGCTACGGTTAGCTACGTCGTGGATCCGGTTAGGAGGATCGTTGTGATCAACGTAACGGTATCGTACGACGGATCGGTACCCCTAACGAACTTCGTGTTGGAGGTTCTGAACCACAGCATCGATTTCGGAACGCTAGGTCCTAGAACTACGAAGGTTAGGAGTCTCGAGATTCCTTTGGAGGAACTCGAATCGTTGAGTATAAGGAGCGTGAAGGCGAGCTTCCTCGTTGCTGGGATCTACAGAATGGATGTAACGATCACTAGGAAGGGTGTGTAGCGATGATTGGGAGGATTGCGAGCGCCGTAGTCTTCGCTATCGCTAGAGCGATAGCTTACTACATCGTTTTCGGCATCCTCGTACCAGCACTACTACCGCAGTTAACGGGTATCGAGGTAGAGGAACTTGCTCCCAACTACGAAGCTAGGTTCATCGCTTTCCTATGCTTCGTAGCAGCCATAGATGCTGGCTACGCAATCTTTAGGAAACCCTTCGCCTTAGCAACCCTTAGGATCCTGGAAACAATCGCCGTGGTCCTCTTCATGTACACAGCCTTCGGCAACGGTATCGTTTCCGTACCACGCATCGAGTACGATAACTACGTTGTATCGGCATCCATAGACGTATCTACGCTGATCCTAGCCATATCGATAGCAACACTATGCAGCGGAGCGATCGAAGCTATCGGAATGCTGCATCGAGCGATCGAAGAAGAGGAGCAGAGTTTCTAGCGAAGCGTAGCTATTCTCGAACGAATCTTTTCTCCATCAATGCACAGATGCAAAGACTAGGTACCTACACTCGACGGTCTTCGGTGGATACGATGGTTAGGTTCGTTGATCGCGTTGAAGAACTTGGTAAGCTTCTGGACTACGCTGAGAAAGGGTTCTACCCAATCCTAGCCGTATACGGTTCGGAGGGCTGTGGTAAGACACGGTTGCTGAAGGAATTCATCGATAGGGTTAGGGGTAGGGAAGACTTCGTAGCTGTATACATCGATGCGCTAGAGCATCAAGATGTTGGTAGAGCTCTATACGTCTCTACATCGATAGCTAGCGTAGTTCAGGAAGTTGCTTCGCTTGCATCCATACCCGTTGGAAAGTTCTTGGCTACCAACGTATCTAGGATCCTTCAACTCGCTGAAGAGAGGATACGGTTTCGAGGAAAGCACGTAGTTATCGCTGTAGACGATGTGGTGAGGTCGGTAGGTCTGGAAACCGTGGATGTGTACGTCAAGAATCTTCTCAACGTAGTCGAGGATCTTCTATGGAGATGCGGTGCTGCAAGCGTTTTCGTAGTGATTTCGACGAGCGAAGGTTTGTCGAGGTACGTACTTGCGAAGCATAGGTATAGCTACGATAGACTTCTATGGAATCTAGATCGAGATTCCTTCGAAGAGCTCGTGTACGAGTTGAAGCCCTCGACAACGATAGACGTCGACGAGCTGTATAGGTACACCGGTGGTAATCCGGGTAAGCTTATGGAGATCGCTATCGGGTATCGATGGAGTTTAGATAGGTGGTTCAACGATGTCGAGACGAAGATCCGTGTATTGGTAAGCGATCTGCTAAGCGATGAAAGGCTTAGAGAGGTGGTGAACGATATCGATGCTTTGACGAGGTACGGAGACCTTGCGAAGGTATTGATGGAGCGGAATCTCGTGATCGATATCCGTAGCGTACCCCTTGGGAGAGAGGTTGCTACATCTAGAGACCTGGGTATAGGGAGGTTCTACGCATGGCAAGTACCAGCGTATAGAGAAGCCGTTCGTAGAGTACTGGAGGAGTAGCTTTCGCGATCGATATCCACGGTGATGCTTAGTGAGGTTGTTGGAGGGCGAGATCGTTGTTTATCGAGGTATTGGATGGATAGTCAAAGGGTTTCAACATCCCGAGAACTACGTCGTTGCGTATCCACGGTACGACCTAGCTAACCGTAGGAAGCTTACCCAGGTCGAGGAGATTCGTCTCGTTGAAGAGCTCTCTAGGTACTGGAGCTGCATAGATAGATGCGTACCGATGATATCCGTAGACGAGTGTAGACCCGTTGTACCCAGAGCTTCGCCGCTCCTCGAAGAATTCATCTCGTTGCTAAGCGATGCTACGGGGATCGATAGGGCGAACATAGCTGCATCGGGTTCGCAGAGCCTAGGTATCGAGTCTAGCGATCCCGATCTCGATATCGTTATCTACGCCTCGAATCCTAGATACGTCTACGAAGCACTGCTTGAGTTGCGTAGGCTAGGCATCCTCAAACCCCTTGGATTGGGAGATGCTTGGAGAGAGTACCTATCGAAGCACTCGAAGACCATGAGCTTCGAGACGTATCTAAGGCTTAGGAAGAACAGCGTTCTGCAGGGAACGTACCGTGGGCATAGGTACAGCGTTAGGATCGTACCCTACACCCACGGGTTTCGGGGATGCGTAGAGCCGGTCAAGGTTGTGATGCGTAGCGTAGAGGCTACCGTAACCATAGTCGAACCCATCACGAGCTTCACGACTCCCGCAACCTACGAAGCTATCGTGAACGGTAGGAAGATGCTGTTTCGAACCTTTCGAACGCTCTTCACGGAGCTAGAGCCCAGCACAACCATTAGGCTAAGCATCGATGTAGAGCTCGTGGGAGGTAGATACGTGGCGGTACCTGATCACGCGAAGCGCGTAGAGATTCTCGATCGTTAA
>JAMOOB010000032.1 GCA_027066265.1 Desulfurococcales archaeon | reverse complement strand
TTCCTACCCTTAGGAGCTAGCATCCACACCTTCTTAGGCACCAACTCCTTCTCAACACCGCTTGGGGTTCTAACCTTTACGGGCTGAGTGCAGGCGACCATTCAGATCACCCGTGGTGATAGCTTCCTCTGAAGATCTATAAACATTGTGTTAAGGTTATGGTGAACGTGGTTTGTCTTAACGAAATCGGTATAGGTCTTCGTTAAGTGGTGTTTTCGAGTGTTATCTAGTTGTTTGTTGTTTGTACGTATGAAAGGTCTTACCAAACCTATGCAACTAAACACGAATCTCTCGGTGTTCTACTGCAGGAACTAGCTATGTATAGGAATGGAGAGTATTGAGCTCGAACCGGTTTCATTCACCGGGGAACTGCACCTGCTTCCACTGATCGTCGGGGTACACATAGATGGTCGTCGAGCTGCAGACACTCGATCGCGTATCGTTCCGTGCATGCTTCGCTTGGGAGGGTCTAGAAGTTGTTTATTGGCGCCGGGGGCGGGATTTGAACCCGCGCGGGGGCGAGGCCCCCAGTGGGTCTCTCGGAGCCCAACGCCGGAAGTGGTCTCGAGCCCACCGCCTTGGACCGCTCGGCCACCCCGGCGCCTTGGTTCCGCTAGACTCGGTTTTTCTGGGGCTCTTATTAGCTTTGTTAGGGGTGCTGCCTTCGTGAGTTTTCTGTACGATGATGCTCTGTTCGAAGCTCTTGAACGTGTGTACGGCGAGGATCTCGATTCGTTCCTCGATGCTGTTTCGAGACCGGGTTCGAGGCTCTACTTCAGAGTGAATACTCTTCGTATCGATCCGGGCGAACTTATCGATTCTCTACGTGCTCGAGGACTCGATGTTAGAAGGGACGAGGAGCTACCCGAAGCTCTCTACGTCCCGGTGCAGGGACCTTTCGAGATCGAGAGGCTTGAGCTATGTGTACTCGTAGATAAGCGAGCTGCCGAATCCATTCTTCTAGGTGCTAATCTATACGCTCCCGGCGTTAGGTGGTGCGATCCAAGGATTCGTCGTGGAGACGAGGTATCGATACTTGGTCCTGGAGGGATCCTTGTAGCCAACGGTATTGCTGCGATGAGTTGCGAAGAAATGCTTCGGTCTAGGCATGGATTGGCTGTGGAGGTGGTTAGGTCTAGGTATAGAGCTCCGTGTCTACGTTCGTTACCGGAGTTCGAGAAGGGGTTGATATATCCGCAGAGCCTTCCAGCGATCTACGTATCCAGGATCCTCGATCCTCAGCCGAACGATCTTGTTGTCGATATGTGTGCAGCTCCAGGTGGTAAGACGGGGCACATCGTTGAGTTGAGTCGAGGTAGAGCCACGATCTACGCATTCGATCACTCGAAATCGAAGATCGAAGAGCTTAGAAACGAAATGCGTAGGCTCGGTCACCTGGATCTCGTCCATGTAGAGCGACGAGATTCTCGATACCTACACCTAGATCTACCTACGTTGAGACCCACCAAGGTACTGGTAGATCCACCATGCACTGCGCTAGGCGTACGACCCAAGGTTCTCGACGTCAAGACGTGGAGAGACGTTGTTTCGAGTGCACGGTACCAGGTACAGTTCCTATGGACTGCGCTACGCATTGCTAGAGTAGGTGCTAGAATCGTGTACTCTACGTGTACCGTAACCGTGGAGGAGAACGAACTTCTCGTAGAGCTCATCGCTGAGAAGTGTAGATGTGTCGAGATCGAGAAGATCGAGGTACGTAGGTTCTCCCGCGGTGTATGGGGTGCTCACAGCGATAGCTACGTGAGGGTTCATCCACATCTACACGATGCTACGGGCTACTTCATCGCTAGCCTAAGGAAGATCTGCGACGAAATACCTTCTTCTCGCGTATTCCAGGAGTCCTTAAGGCTCTGAACTCTATCCCTAGATGCGCCAACAGGTTCTGAACGTGGTAATCATCGCTCAGCACAACGACCTCCATACCCTCGTCCCTGAGCTCGAGAGCTAATGCAACGAGTTGAAGATCTGTGAACGAAAGCTTTCCTAGAGATCCTACGCGTTTAGCTACCTCGACAACCTTCTCCACGTAGCGAGGATCGGGATCCTTAACAACGATACGACCTATTTCGAGAGCTACTTCGAGCTTCGAACGGTTCTCGAAATCCTTCACTTCCTCAACGTTGCTACTCGTAGTGAGAAGAACGGTGTTGCCATCCATGGGAGCCATGCTTAGCTGTATCGCTGCGAGTAGAGCCGTGGTATCGAGTACTAGACACCGTTTACGCTGGGAACCTCTGTCGAATCCTATCAAAGGTATTCACCCTAGCAAACCTAATGATCTTGGCACGGCTCTCCGCCCTCCTAACCCGAACAACGTCGCCTGGTTTGAGGAGCTCTACGCACTGCCCATCGATAACGCACGCAGCTGGTCCACTACCGCTCGAAACCCTTATCGAAACCTCTTTGCTTGGTGCTAGCACCACAGGTTTTGCATTGAATTGCATGGGTGCTAAGGGCACTACCGTAATGCTCTCGAGATCGACGTCTACCACGGGACCACCGGCAGCGAGTGCGTATGCTGAGGATCCTAGAGGCGTCGAGATTATCACGCCATCACCATCGACTGCGTAGAGAATATCGTCCTCTACGTACACAACCAACCTACATATCTTCGTCTTGCTAGGACCCCAGCTCTGAACAACGACATCGTTCAGAGCCAAGGGCAGTCTCGTGGATCTCCCTTCTATCGTGACGCTCAACCTCATGTACTCCACGATCCTGTACTTTCCCTCAACCAGATCACGTAGCCTATCCCTAGCCTCGAAAGGAGGTACATCGAGTAGGAATCCTCTCCTACCCATCCTAACCGTCATTATCGGAACGTCTCTGCTTCCCAACCGATGCAGAGTTCGGAACAGCGTTCCATCGCCGCCGATCACGATGATGACGTCGACGCTATCCTTCTCGATATCGAACACCGCGCTCCAGTTGATGTACGGTGCAACCTCTCGCTCTACGAACATCTCGAGACCAAGCTCTTCCACGCCGAACGCTAGAAGGTCTCGAGCTATCTCGTAACCCTCTAAACTACCTTTCTTAACCACAACGCCGACTCTCTTGATAGAGAGCACGCTAGGCACCCAACCATCGTAAGAGAGTTGAGGAGGTAATGAGCTTGGTTCGAAGCATAGCGAAATGCGTAGCCGTACCAACAAACTACGCTCAGAGGGTTCTCGAAGAACTTCGTAGGCATGGAGTATATCTGGAGAAATGCTCTGCGGAAAGGATTGGGAGAATCGTTTTGATCCCGGTAAAGGATCTGGAACGCGCTCTTCGAATCCTGAACCGGATCCCATTCATAGAATCGGTCGAATACGTTGTGAAGTGTCGTGAACATTTCGATCTACGTACGTTGCTATCGAGGTACGTACCCCGCGAAGTAGTTGAGCAGATACCGAGATCGTTCGATATCGTGGGAGACATAGCGCTCATCGAGCTCGAGGATCGTGTAGCTGAACGATTTGGATCCATCATTGCGCGAGCAATAATGGAGCTGCAACCGCATGTTAAGACTGTTTACGCGCGTGGACCTACCGTAGGAACGGAACGTGTACGCGTACTGAGGTTCCTTGGAGGAGAACCGAAGACGCGTACCATTCATCGCGAACACGGTATCCGGATCGTGGTGGACGTAGCGCGAGCGTACTTCAATCCATCGCTTGCAACCGAACGTAGTCTCGTGGCAAGCGAGATTCCTAGGAATAGCATCGTGCTCGATCTGTTTACGGGGGTAGGACCCTTCGCTCTACACATCGCTCGACGTGTAGAGACCTACATCGTTGCGTGCGATATCAATGTAGATGCTCTGCAACTCCTTCGAGAGAGTCTCTCGCTCAACAAACTGAAGGGATTCGTAGAGCCCCTACACATCGATAGCATTGAGATGATTAAGGGAGGGTTCCTACGAGATCGTTTCGATGCAGTAATCGCTAACCTACCGCATAAGGCACCGGATCTCGTACCATGGATACTCGACGTACTTAGAAGGAGGGGTAGAGCCTACGTATACGCTGTGTGCAGCGATGTCACGGAAGCGAGAATGCTTTTCGAGAACCTATGTCGTAGGTACGGATGCGTGATCGAGACGATTAGACGTGTACTAGACTACGCTCCGAGGAAGATCATTGCGCGCGCTACGCTCATCAAGATCTAGCACCTTCTAGCTATGTATATACCATCCTTATCCTCGAT
>JAMOOB010000031.1 GCA_027066265.1 Desulfurococcales archaeon | reverse complement strand
GCACGATCGATTCCAAGGCTACGCAACGGTATTCCGAGATCCTTGAGCTTCTCAACCGTTTCGAGATCTAGGTACAGCGATGCCCTAAGCTTCAGCTTCTTCATCGAAGCAAGGCTGAGCACGCCAGCCAACGCTCTTAGATCCACCGATACGTAGCCAATACCGGTAACTCCGTAGCGAAGGAATTCCCTCTGACCTTCATCGATAAGCTCCTCGATCTCCTCACTCTCGCGATACTTTCCATAGACGTAGCTCAGAACCTCTTCCAGAACGATCCCCGTAGGTTCACCACGTTCATCCCTAACAAGGTTGGGGTTCGAACCAAAGATCTCTACGAGCTTCAGCTCCTCGATAACCCTGCTATTAACTACCCCTGCATGTCCGCACACCCTAACGATCAGAACCTTCCTATCTCGACTAACCTCATCGAGATCCAGCTTCGTAGGCCAACGCTTCTCACGAAACTTCTCCTGATCCCATCCACGTCCAACGATCCAATCACTCGTAGTTCGAGATGCGTAGCTTCGTAGCTTCTCCTTGAGTTCCTCGATGCTTTCAACGTTTCTCAGATCAACGATCCTAATGTTCCTACCAACACCTTCGAGATGAGCGTGGGCATCCACGAAGCCGGGTAGAGCGATGCTGTTACCAAGATCTATCGCTTCGCACACCAGTTCTCGACACAGTGCTTCGCCTCGCTTAGCGTTCCCTATCCACAGAACTCTTCCGAAGCCTACGAGCATAGCTTCAACGCTTCGAAGAGGTTTGAACGAGGTGTAGATCTTGCCTAGGAAGAGCTTGAACATCTCTTAGACCCCGCCGATCCGTAACGATGCTGGGATCGCGAAGTGTTAACCCTTCCGGTGTACAGCGTTGAGTTGGCTCGATGCATTGCTTCGATGGTTCGATGAGCATGGACGTAAGTACTTCTGGAGGTTTAGCAACGATTGGTACGTTACGATCGTTGCCGAGATCATGTTGGTGAGAACGCGTGCTACAACAGTTGAAAGGGTTCTGAAGGATTTCCTAGCTAGGTTTCCAACGCCTCGCGATCTGTGCAACGCTAGCGATGAGGATGTGGTACCGTTCTTCAAAAGGCTTGGGCTGATCAAGAGAAGTTCGTGGGTTAGGAAAATCGTTTGCACGATCCTCGAGAAGTACGGTGGTTCGATTCCGTGTAGCGAGGAGGATCTCGAAGAGCTTCCGGGTATCGGTAGGTATCTGAAGAACGTTATCCTTACGAAGCTATGCTCGATTCCTAGACCTTTCGTGGATACCAACGTGCTTCGAGTACTATCTCGGTACCTAGGTCGGGATCTCGATGTGGATAGCGCTGAGCGTTGGCTTAGCGAAAACGTTCCTCCGAACCTCCTCTACAAAACGAACCTAGCACTCATGGATGTAGGTGCAGTGCTCTGCCTTCCACGAGAACCGAGATGTTCTTCGTGTCCTCTCAGGGATTGGTGTCGCTACGCTGAGCAATGCTCGTAGAGACGATCTTCTTCGCTGCTAGGTATATCGTGGCTAGGCTTAGACCTATACATGCTGCGAGGACCATCATCGCAACGATATCGCATCTCACTACGCGTAGCACTAGGTTCGATACGAAGAAGCTCGCTAAGAGAAGGAGCTGAAGCGTTACGGGGAAGAGTATTGCTATGAGGAGTGCGTACCTCATACTCGTTCACCGAAGAGTTTTCTACGGATCTTCATACCCTCGAAGAACATGATTCCGAAAGCACCTAGATTCGTTGCTACCAACATCAATCCTTCGAGGTTTAGGGGAGCGATTCCTAGGAGCATCGTTAGGGTATGGGCAACGGCTACGCCTAGGAAAAACATGGAGTAGACCACGAGGTGCGGAACTACCTTGGTTCCCAGCGTTACGAAGCCATCGAGATCGATCGTACGTACAAGCCTATACCCATCGCTGCACCGCTTAACGATACCCATCTCCTCCATCTTCCTAAGATGGTAGTACGCTAAGCTAGGGCTGATCCCTAGTGCACGCGCGATCTCTCTCGGACCAACGGCATCGCTTCGTCTAGAGAGTAGGTATAGGTATATGCGTAGCGCTGTTCCACTCAACTTCTCTTCATCGCTACGCTTGGAGCTCTGCTCAGCCATGCTGCATACCCTCGATATGGCATCGCTTCATTAGCTCCACAACCTCGTTCGGTGGAGGTGTTTTCGGATCGCTGTAGCCACCAACGAACATCTCGAAGCTCAACACCATCCACGAATCCTTGGCGTACATCGTTATCGAGACCCTGTACGGTCCGAAGACGCGGGGTGTTAGGATCAGCACCTCTAGATCTATGGTCTTGGAGCCCACTACCTTCTCTACGCGTGGAACGTTCAGCACGACGTACTTGATACCCGGCGAGGTTCTGCATAGACATCGTTTCTCGAGTGCTGTAACGACCCATGCGCTACCGTTCCATCCAAACGGAAACCTCTGTGGTTCTATCGATACGTTCCTTATCACTAGATCGAGCACCGTACTGCTACGTACGACGATCTTCATTACGACCACGGAGTTCTCCACCATCTCGACTCGAACAGCATCAACGTCTAGCGGAGCTAAGCTACCGAACTTCGTCATCGTTGTACTGGGCCGAACCTCGTGAACTCCAACAGTTTTCTTGCTCAGTACTACGAGCTGTTCCTTCCCTACACGTATAGGCGTTGAACGCATCGAAGGAACGCCGACCGCAACCACGTACGGGAACTCGTTCTCTGCTTCGATACCAGGTCTAGCTACGATCGATGCCACCGTAGCCGTTGGCTTGACTACCGTTGCAGAAGATTGCGTAGATCTAGAGGTGGGAAAAACCTTGGTATAGCTGTGCTGCTCCACGTAGCTAGTTCGAGGTATGGAGAGTTCGAGTGCTAGAGTTACGATGAGTCCCAGGATGAATAGCACTACCGCGTAGATCGTTAACCTCATCGAAGCTCAACCTCGAACTTCTTCTCCATCGTAGGTAGCTCGAATACCTCTACGTACCTACCCGTAGCGACAATAACCCGGCTTCCCAGGACATAGATGTCTAGGCTAGGTATATCTGATAAGCTTAGCGAGAACCTGAGTTCACCAACCTTCTTGAGCTTACCGTTCTCATCTACGAAGAGTATGAGGAGCTTGTAATCGTCGTGGTAGCTCTTCGTCACCACGATCACGTACCTACCCACGACTCTATCCATGACGAGCCTCAGCGATTCGTACAGCTCTACCCTACTAACCTCGACGAACCTACCGTGCTTAGCTACGTAGCTAGCTACGTAAGGCGTTTTCGCGAAGAACATCGATCTCGCTATGCATACCCATACGTTCCCAACCTTATGCATAGCGCAATCAGCATCGATACTGCTCTCGAATACCTCGATATCGTTGACGTTCGTTAGGTTCGCTACGACGAGCTTGCTCTTAACCATCGTGTTGAGGAATACGTAGCCATCCGCTACCCGTACGGTCTCTACGTAGTTCTTCAAATCCGTTGAGTAGACTACGTCGAGGTTCTTCATGTCTAGAACGTAGAGTTTGCATCCTCCGGATCCAGCTCTAGATACTTGCGTCACGATTACGCTACCTCCACCTGGAGTTCCGTAGCTCATTGTGACCCCGACATCGCTGCTAACGTTGACGATTATCGAGACGTTCCTATTCACGATCTCTATCCTTGGACCTTGGCATACTACCAAGGGTAGGTACCTACCGTTTACGATGTCGAGCGCTTCGATAATGGGTGCAAAGCCTTTCAACGTCTTCGATCCACGAATCTTCATCTCTAGACCATCTACCTCTACCGACGCTACGTGTACACGTTCTTCGAATTCTTTATCGATGAACTCAACGACCACGTTTCCGCGAAGCGTACTCATTACCGTGATCGAGGGTGCATGGATGGTGCTAGCGATCGCTATGTATCTACCCTGCTGCACTACGTATACCCTACACCCTTCGACAAGCATCGATAGATGGTTCGTTTCGAAGTTCTTCAGATCCATTGCTAGTATCGTTACGTAGCTACCGTACTTAGAGATCCTTCCAACGATCGCAAGCTCGTTGCTTGGTATCGGAACTCCATCGACTACGGGTACCAACACTACCGGCATCAAGGGCTCTATCCGAAGAACTATGCTTGGCTCTATCGTAGCTAGGTAGAGCACGCCGTCGACTATCCGTGCGTATAGGAACCTTCCGCTAACGGTATGCCTATCGAGAATCGTTACCTTTCCAG
>JAMOOB010000030.1 GCA_027066265.1 Desulfurococcales archaeon | reverse complement strand
GATCTCCCAAGCTAGCTGTTCGATCCTCGTATTCCTAACCCTTGCACGCGGAACGACGTGTACGACAACGTTGAGAGGCATTTCGAGTTCTAACGCTTTCGCCTTGGAAGCATCCTCCCTACCGAGCAGAACGATAAAGAAGTGATCGGGGTCGACGATCCTACGTAGTTCCGAAACCATCTCTTCAACGCTTCGTACTCCCTGCAACGTACGTACTTCTACATCCCATTCCTGGTAGAACCTCTCAAGGGTTGCTAGTACTGCATCCCTATCCTTCTTGCTCCTAACGACGATCTTCAGCATGGTTTAGACCGTGAACAGCTCTATTAACCCTAGCACGCGCTACGTACACGGATGTGCGGAACCTACCGACGCTGAGCACGTGATGAAGCCTCGCGAATGCGAACCCTTCTACAGGTGGTACCCTGGCTTAGGTTCTCTACGCTCTGGTTTCGGGATCTGTATCGGTGGTGGGCATGGCGGTGGCAAACCTAGTTCTCGAGATAGGAGAGCGAGTATGGGAAGAGTATAGCTGTAGATAGCGTTGGTTAGCTGAGGCGGTACGGCACCGCTACCAAGATCTTTTTCGAGCTGTTGCTTTTCAGCTTCGTTCTGTGGAACTACGTAGACTACCCCCTTGATGTCTATCGATGCTATGGGTGGTACGCAATCGAGTTTAACGAGGAAGTTCGCTCGAAACCCATTGACTTCCCTCTCTACGCGACTAACAAGTATCTGTACGTTCATGTTGAGGCTCGGTACTGGTTCGAAGCTGTATCGCTCAGCACGTACGCTCTCTATCCTAAAGCTGAGTCCGGGCAACCATCAGCCCCGTACGCTATCCGCAGACCCTCTTATTGAACTTGTTCACGGGTATGTACGCGAGTGCGTAGGTATTGGGTATCGGAGGCTCTACACCGATCACGATTGCGTACCCTTCGTCTAGATCCCTAAGGCATTTCTCTAGATCTTCCACGCGTTCGATCCTAACCGTTCTATACTCGCTACACGCATTGCGAAAGTATGGATCGAGAACCTCGTCTACCACGATACGTTCGCACCCCTTTGCGTAGCTCACGATCCTCGATACTAGATCCTGCATATCGAAACCGTAGAGTATGAATCCCTGGAACTTCGTCAAGTCGTCTCCTCGAAGCATCCATGGTACCCACAGTCGATATCCAGCCCACGGGTATAAGCTACGTGGTCTCTCTTCATCGATGCATATTACTGGGGTGCCGGGTACTCGTTGAAGGTGTTGCCCGTGAGCGACGAATTCGAGAAGCTACTCAGCAGCTATACACCTGAAGAGCTTGTGAAGGAGGTTGAGGAGATCGAGAAGGAGGAGATGAAGGCTTTCAGGAGTAGTGGTAGCAAGAGGAGGTTTCCCAGCAACGAAGATGTTGTCGAGGCTATCAAGGAGCTTACGGGTGGTGTGATAACGCGTGGAAACATCGATTCGCTGTACGAAGCTGTTAAGAAGTACTTGGAGGAGAAGGGGTTCGATACGCGTTTCTTAGCCGAACGAAGGTTCTGGAGACTCGTTACGAACCTTGCTAAGAAGGGTGTTCTCAAGGTAAGGCTCTAGCCATGCAGTTCCTAGGCGAATGCCTCGATAAGGATCTTCTTTCGCGTATACTTGGCTCTACGAAGCTCTCGCTCTACCTCTACGGAGACGTCGTTGTCGTGGCTAGGTCTAGGGAAGACGTTGAGAGGTTTCTCTACGTATCTGCAACGCCTAGAGGCATCGATCTCGAATACGTTAAGCGTCTTCTATGCGGAGAGTTCGCCGTTTCCCTATCGAAGCGTGGAGGATGCGTAGAGCTTGTTGTCAGCGATATTCCTTCGGCTGAACTCGCTTCGATTCTAGGAGCAACGCTCGCTAGAAAGCTTCGCGGATTCATGCCTTTCGAAGTCGTTCGCGTAGACGTGGTGACTACGTATCGTGAGAGCGAGGATGGAGGTCTCTGCGTAAGGAATGCGGTGATGGTAGTTCTCTCGCCTCGTGCCAACGTTGAGAAGATCCGTAGAGTCGTCGAGGATTGTATCGAGGAGGTTAAAGAGGTGTTCTGCCGTGAACATACTCGGAGTGATGAGATAGCTGAGCGCTGAGAAGTGATGAACCCGGTGCTGCTGATGAATCGCGAATACCCTAGCTACGCGATTGCGAGCGTTGGAGCTCTGTTGATAGACAACGATAGGATTCTACTCATCAAACGTAGGTACCCACCAGGACAGGGTAAGTGGGCTGTTCCGGGCGGCGTTATCGAGCCCGGGGAAACGATTCTCGATGCTGCTCGTCGCGAGCTAGAGGAGGAAACGGGTCTCCGCGCCAAACCTCTCGGTGTTGCCGCGATTGTCGAGACGATCGTTCTCGATAGCGAGAAACGTGTTCGTTACCACTACGTAATCATAGACGTTCTCTTCGATCCTCGAACCGTGGTAGGAACCCCTAGACCGGGTACGGATGCTGAAGACGTTGCGTGGATGCGTATCGACGATGCGTTGAATCGAAGCGATGTGTCTAGGACTACGAAGGAGCTTCTCAAAGCTTTGAAAACCCGTGGTAGCTACCTAGACCTGGTCAGCTTGGTGCTCAACCCCGTTACCGTGATCACCATCCGTTGATGAGTGGACCCCCGGACCTGAACGGTGATGAAAGCGAATTGCGCTGAGGATGATGAGGTTACGCACTCCCGGATCGGTGAAGAAGCCACCTCTCGCTGACTCAGCATAGCCGTCTTTCATCACGGTTCAGAGTGCCGTGAAGCTCATCACAGCCATGCTCGTACCGATCGATAGAGTTGATCCTCAAAAACTTTTCTAGTCCTACAGCGATCGAATGCTTAACACGCTCCGAGTCTGAGATCCATGAGCTATGTAGAGATCTCGAGTCTTAAACCTGGTTCGAAGAACGTGGATCTCGTGGTAAGGGTTCTGGATTTCCGTGGAGTGAAACGCGTTAGGACGAAGCGTGGCGATAGAATGGTTGGAGAGTACGTGGTTGGTGATAGGACTGGTCGTGCAATGCTTGCTGCTTGGGGTTCCCGCGCAACGATGATAAGCGTTGGCGATGTTCTTGCGATCCACGGTGCGTGGATATCCGCGTTCCGAGGATTCCTACAGATAAACATCGGTTTCGAGACAACGGTGGAGAAGCTCGACGATAGCGCTCTGCCCATGGAAGAGGTTTCAGAAGATCCCTTGATAAGGATCGGTACCGAGGAACGTCGTTCACCACGAATTCGTGTCGGAGATCGTGGAAGCCGTAGAGCTCCACGTACTAGATCTCGCGGTTGGGGTAGGTCTAGGTAAGGATCAACGCAACGTTTTCGTAGATACGTTCACTCCACTCAACAGTTTTTCGACGAGCTTCTCCACCTCATCGATACCCATCTCGTCGAGCCTACACGCGAATCCGTAGAGCCATCGAAGACCGTTGCGAGGCGATATCGCTGGATCTACGTGGGTCACCACCCATGCATTGACGAGCGCTCTACCCTGAAACGTTCGGAGGAGCTCCCTAAGCTTGTCAACCATGGGGAACCCGGTACGTTCGAGGAACTTCCTAAGCTCTTCGTACTCCTCCTCGCTCAGATCCTTCCTACCGAACCTAGCTCTACCATCACCAACGTAGCGCTCTCCAAGTCCTGGAACTATGATCTTGCCGTAAGCAGCTTTCACCCTCCACGACGATGAATCGAATGAGTCTACCTTCAGCGCACTCATTATCGCGAGCGTACTGCAAGTACCTCCTATCCCGAGCGCATGTATCCATCCCCTGAATACCTTGCGTAGAAGCGCGAGCATGGCTACGGGAACGAGGCGCGAACCGGGTCCACACCTACCCATGGTTGGTGGTACGGCTCCTCCGAACGCTACGATCTTCACACCGTAGCTCTCGTAGATCTCGAGAGCTTTGTAGAAGAGATCCAGTGGATAGCAATGGATTACCGGAACCACGATCTTGTCGTCGAGCAGCGTATACATCCTCTCGAAACGCTGAACGTTGCCCATGACCAGCTCGGGGCTCGCTTTCCCCGGTACGCGCGGCGGTTCATCTAGAGACATGTATACGTCTCCATCGAGAGCGCGATACCTACGCAGAAGCTCTTCGAACCCAACGCGCTTGCCACGAACCATGATCTGGTAGCCACCCGAATCGACCCAGAGCCTTGGAACGGGTGGTCTACCCCATCTCCACGTAACTGCGTTGACCATCACTTCGAGTGGTCCTAGCTCCCAGATCGGGATCGTGCGATCGGGCGTTCCTAACACTACGAGTGGTCTAAACAAGGCGTTCACCGAACAGGTAAAGCTGTGACCAACCACAGAGCTTATAAGTTGCTTACCAAAAAAGC
>JAMOOB010000029.1 GCA_027066265.1 Desulfurococcales archaeon | reverse complement strand
AACTACGGTGGATACGCCCCTAGATGCGGGAAGCATGGGTAACCACCTCACCACCTTCGTACACGATCTTCACATCGACGAAGGTGGGGCTAGATGAAATAGTTGATAGGTCGCACGAGATGTAGGCAAGTGCGTAGGGAGGAACGCTCCACGAAACCTCGTCGCTACCAACGATGGTACAGCTACACCTATCCATGAAAAGCGTGTCGTTGACGTAGATACCCAGGATCTTCGTAGGCCAATCACCGGTAGCTACGTAGATCGCGAGCTCCGTATCGTTGATGAAGCTCGCTACTACGGAGAGTGCTTGCCTAGCTTCGTACTCGAGCCTCTGCGCTTCTCTACGAAGGTTCTGGGTCTCGGCTTGGAAACGCGATAGAGCTGAAACGAGCATGTAGCTACCAACTCCGAGAACTATGAGCGTGAGTATGATCGTAGATACGTAGGGAGAGACACCACGGCTAAGCACGGTACGCACCCGAGACATGGTGCTTAGATCTACGTAAAGGGTTTTCTCACCATCACAACGCTAGACATATCTAACCCAGTATTCGAAACGGTTGAGATGGGTAATGATAGTGCCTAGGCTAGCTCACGGAATCAAGGCTACGCTTAGAGTAGGTTTCGATAGGGTTGTGGATGTGTTGAAGAGCATCGGTACAGCGTCGTCGATATACTTCGAGGTACTACCCACGAAACCACGCGTAGCTCTATTCATAGGCGAGAAGTACTTCTTTAGAGCTGGGAACTACCTCCTCGCCACCACCATGGTTGTTGAGCGTAGCGATGGTGTCGAGATCAAGATCGTTGCGGGAGGAGGTAAGGAGAGTCTTCTAGATCTATTTGATCTAGGTGCTTCGAGGGACTACGCACGGATGATCCTAGACGAGGTGTGTAGAGCTCTGGGAGTGAAGCCCGAGAACGTTGTTGAGGTTCACTACCTAGAGGTCAAGGATAGTGCGAAGCTATGGAGCTCGATCTAGATCGTGTCAGCGTCTCCACGGCTTTAGAGCCTTGGAGCGGTGGGTTCCTAGGAGAAGCGTTTCGATGATGATCGCCGTCCGAGCTGAGTAGGTGATGACGTACTTTTCATCTGAGGTTCGGAGCGGATCCATGCTACGAGTTGGCTAGCTTGCTCCACTCCCCAACAGCGTCGACGTCCATACCCACGCTCTTCTCCGATACTAGGTCTATCTTCACGACGCTGGGTATCTTAACCCATTCACCTAGGAGAATCGCTTCGCCTACGTTGAGACCCGGTAGCTCCTCCACTATGTCCTGGGTAATGGGTTCGCAGTGCTTAGCTATGTAGTTCTGATCCTCTGGATGGACGATCCTCATAACGGCTAGGTTACCGATCTGGCTAAGTATGTTGGGATCGAGGCCTCTAGGTCTCTGCGATACTATCACCAAACCAACGCCGAACTTCCTACCCTCTCTAGCGATGCTCTCGGCACTGCTCCTCGTAGCCGTAGACTCATCGTTGGAGATGAACGCGTGTGCTTCCTCTATCACCGCGATGACGGGTACGGGTAGACCCTTCCTACCACCACTCCAAATCCATTCCTTCCTAGCATCGAGGAGCCTATGGAGCCAGTGAGCGACTACGGCGTCTGCTTGCGGTGTGTGGAGCTCGCTTAGGTCTACGACGTTTATCGCTCCCAGAGCCATCCTGTTAAGCACGTCGTCTACGGAATCGTCTAGTATCTTCCCTAGGTACCTCTCGTACGTGGTAACGGCTTCCAGAACCTTCTGAGCAGCTACGCCGTACCTCGTAGCGCGGGTAGCGAGACACTTCTTCAATGCATCGAAGAAGCTTGTCTTGGTATCGCTGTGCTTGATCTGTTCGAAGCATTCGTAGAGAGCCATTCTCTGCCTCGTAGCGTTGCTCCTAATGTTCAGCATCCTAGCCAGTTCCTCGAAGCTTAGCTTGCGTGGGTTGAGTACGGGGCTCAGAACGTTGACGAAGATCCTCGATAGCTTCATCGATCCGTACTCTCCGTGGTAATCGAATATCACGACCGTGCCACCCAGCTCAGCGATCCTCTTCGCGAGCAGCGCAACGAGGTTGCTCTTACCCATGCCGGTCATGGCTAGGATGGCTAGGTGTCTCGAAACGATCTTGTTGATGTTTACCCTAACCTCTACGTCGGGTTCCCTCAGAAGGGTACCGATCCTAACGAACTCTTTGCCGCTCGGTCGAAATACCTTGAATAGCACGGTTTTGGGAGCCTTGAACACCTCGGTTCCGGGAGGTGGTGGTACGGGTGGTATCGTTAGCTTTCCACCGTTCGATACGTGTCCAAGGATCTTTATCGATGCACGGTGATAGAAAACCCTCTCACCGCTCCTAACGAACTTTATCAGTCTCTCAACGTCTCGCGGATCGACGATGTTGTCCGATATTATGGGGCTTCCCGTCGTAGTGCTCTGAACCATTGCGAGCACGCTGTAGCCGTGGTACTCTAGATAGAGGTACTCACCAAGCATCAGTGGTCGGAAGGATAGCACCGTTGCTCGGTAGGGCTTGGATTCGCCCACTACGTAGCCAACGGGTTCGGGTAGCGTTGTCTGGATACTCATCGCGTCAACACCTCCAGCCCTTCCCTAGCCCATGGATCGAGAGCGATACCGAGAACGTTAGCGATGCTCTCAACATCGTGGTACCCAACCCTAGCCAACTGATCAGCTCTAGCCAAGGGGTAGGGGTAGCCCGCAACCGTGAAAGGCTCTACCATCTCTAGGAAGCTCCTAACCCTCTCCTCAGCCTCTTCACGGTTCTCCGCAACGAACTCCAACCTATAGACCCTTGAGTAGGGCGAGAACCTTACGTAGCTCACGAACACCTTGCCGGGGAGACCGACCACGTCCTTGATGAAGAGCTCTAGGCTTCGAGCAATCGAAGCCGTTCCACCCTGACTCGAATGAGCTAGGTCGATGGGTTTCGAGTAGCCGGGTTCTCCATCGGTGTACCTCTCGAAGTAGTAGATATCTCCCTTCACCAGGTTCAGTACGTCTCGAGCGTTCGAGTTCTTCGCTAGGAAGAAAACCTTTCCAGCGAAGAGCGTGGATATGTAGGCCAGCTCCTTCAGGGTCTCGGTAACGGAGATGTTCTTCGATGCTAGGAGCTCGGATGGGTACTCCTTGGCGCGGAGCAGAGTGAAGTACTTCGCTACGAGGCTACCATCGATCAACAGCGCATCGCAGCGATTCACGACGTTCCTAGCGAGCTGTAGCTCCATGGCTATGGATAGCGTGGAGAGCTCGAACTCTATCGAGCTGGTGCTAACTATATCGATATCCGCATCCCCACCCGTCTCCTCTCCACGACCGTACTCCACCACGACCCAGCAAGCGTTGAGTACGTACAGCGCGTAGCCACGGTACTCAACGTAGTTGTAACCGCTATCGATTCCCCCGATCCTTAGCTCTCGGAAGAGCTTCGAACTTCTTCGGAACGGTGTCCAGAGGCTCCGTATCCTCCTCATGGTTGCGGAGGACACTACCTCGTCTACCTTAGCCCTCAGAACGCTGAAGAGGTTCAACGCTTTGTCTATCGCGCTCGGCAGCAAGCTTCCGCAGCCCCTTCGGCGATAGCTAGCGCTCCACCCCGTTCTAGAGGTAGGAGGCTCTACTCCTATAAGAGAGAGACGTAGGCGAAAGTACCGAGGTGTCGACGGGATGAGGATGTACGCCGAGTGCGTTCCATGCATTCTCTCCGTTAGGTACCGAGAGATCGAGAAGCTGTTCCACGACGAGGAGAAGAGGATGGAGATCCTTGGAAAGGTTCTGGAGATGCTTCATAGACTGGTCTACGTTGAGAACCTTCGCGTAAGCCCCATCGTTGCTACCCACATCTTTCGCTTCCTTAAGAAGGTTAGCAACAACGAGGATCCGTACCGTGAAGAGAAGCGTGTTGCGAATCGCGTAGCTCTCGAAATCTATCAAGAGCTTCGCAACACGGTGCTGAGCCGAGACCCCATCGAAGCTCTGCCTCTATCCCTAGCAATCTCGGCGCTCGGCAACGCTCTCGATCTGGGGGTCGCTGGGTACGAACCTCCGGATCCACGTAGCTTGATCGAGAAGGGTTTCGAGGTAGCTAGGGATCCGAGCTTCGTTGAAGCTGCTCGTGTTTTGGCTAGGTGTAGAAGGGTTGTGGTGGTGATGGATAACGCGGGAGAGGCTGTTCTCGATAGGTTGGTAGCCGACGTCCTGAGGAAGCTAGGTATCGAGACCTTCGCCGTGGTGAAGAGCGGTGCTTTCCAGAACGATGCTACGGTGTGGGAGGTTAAGGAGATGGGTTTGGAGGAGAGCTTCGACCATGTGCTGGGGAGCGGTACGGATGCTGCGAGCATCTTTCTG
>JAMOOB010000028.1 GCA_027066265.1 Desulfurococcales archaeon | reverse complement strand
CCCGTCGATATCGACGAGGTTCTGAAGCTTCTTAGGAGCTCCGAGATCGCTCGAGAGCTAGAGATATGTCTAGATATACACGCGTCTAGGAGCGACGTTGTGTTGGTGGAATCGTTCAACGATGCCGTAACGCCTTCGTACAACCTTCTACGGAGAGCCGATCGCTTGGTGCTCGTGATGCCTAGCGCTATCGCTGTGTACAGCGACGTGGATAGGATAGCGAAGATACTCGAGTTAGAGGCACGCGTTCGAGGAGATGAAGCTGCGCGAACCTCTAGGATCCTCAAGAACATCGTTCCGGATGCCATAGTCTACGTCGAGCCTAGAGCTAGTCGAGGATCGATGGGTAAGGAGGTGGAAGCGGTAGCGAACCTGATGCTCCGTTGATCGAGGAGATATTAGCTCGGATCCCACCCACGTTCCGAGGGTCGAAACGGTTGCCGCACCATCCAAGGTTCGTCGTGGATTCGATGCTGGGACACGTAGCTAGATGGCTACGATTGCTAGGCTACGATACGCTGTACTACCGAAACATCGCCGATTGGAAGATCCTCAAGGTTGCCGAGGAAGAGGATAGGATCATCTTGACGAGGGATCTAGGGTTGTTTAGACGTGCTAGAAAACGTGGTTTGAGAGCTTTCTACGTCGAGGACCCATCCATAGAGAAGGTGTTGGCGTACCTATCGGCTCGCTACGGAATTAGACTCGAGTTCGATAAACACGATACGCGTTGTCCGGAATGCAATACACCTCTACGCTACACGACGTCGATCGAAGAGATCTCGCCGAGGGTTAGCAAAGACATCGTTTTGAAGTACCGAGAGTTCTGGATATGTCCTCACTGCGGCAAGGTCTATTGGCAGGGTAGGCACTGGAAATCCATTAACCAGGTTCTAGAGATCGCTAGGAGCGAAAGACTTAAGCTCGTTTCGAGGTTCGTACCACGTGAAAGACCTTTATCGAGCGAGCAAGGTTTGGAGTAGCGTGGGAGAGAACGTGAGCGTTGTCGATCCTCGAGAGCTTAGCGATGAGGATGGTATCTACCTCGTTAGGTTGGCTAGGAAGGCTATCGAGACCTTCGTAACGGAGGGTAGGGTTCTGGAAGAGCCTAGCGATGCTCCTCAGCACCTCCGTAGGAAGGGTATGGCTTTCGTAACGATAGAGAAGCTCGTAGGTAACGAACGAGAGCTTAGGGGATGCATAGGGTTCCTAAAACCTGTGTACAGCCTCCTCAAGACCGTGATAAGCGCTGCGATCGCGGCAGCTTCCGAAGACCCTAGGTTCCCACCTCTATCCAGAGCAGAGCTAGATAGCATCGTGATAGAGGTCTCGGTGCTATCGCTACCTCGAAAGGTTTCGGATCCTCTACGCGAGATCTCGATAGGTAGGCACGGAATCATCGTTACGCGCGGTCTCTACAGCGGTACGTTGCTTCCACAGGTACCGGTAGAGTACTGCTGGGATGTGGAGACGTTCCTAGCGGAGGGATGCCTCAAGGCTGGGATGGAACCCGATTGCTGGATGGATCCGAACACATCGATAGAGATCTACGAGGGGGTGGTATTCCAGGAACTCGAGCCTAGGGGAAGGATCGTACGTAGGAATCTCGAAGAGGAGTACAGTAAGAGGTGCGTATCACGAGCGTAGCACTAGAAGCATTGTTTCGAGCTCGGTAGCTACGATGGTTATGCGCTAGAGAAGGTGTTGCGAATCTTAGCGAGGGTGAGTCGTGGCGAAGGATCTCGGCAAACTCATCGAGCGTGTACTGGGTTGTAGGAACTGCGTAGAGATCGTTGAGCTTGCAAGGATAGAAGCTGTGAATCGATGGCTCTACACATTCGAAACCCGTAGAAACGGTTCGAGTAGCCGTGGCTACGCAGTGGTTGAGTGGGGTGAAGGTCCTAGAGTAGTAGAGCTGAGGTTAAGCTAGTTCCCTAAGCTTTTCAAGCCTTCGAAGGATCTCTACGTAGATACGAACGAATTTTTCGAGTTCTTCGATCGTAACGTACTCGTTCACTGCGTGAGCGGTTCCCTTGGCACCGGGTCCGTACACGACTACGTGGCTTCCCTTCGAACGGTAGAACACGAGATCGTACCTACCCGTGTTTACGAAGATCCGTGGTTCGAATCCTAGGATACTCGAAGCGATGCTCTTCACGAAGCTTAGCAGAGGCGAATCGAGAGGCGTTGAAGCGGGAGGTATATCGATGCGTTTCTCTACGACAGCATCGATCCCCAGCTCTTTGGCAACGTTCTTAACAAGGTTTTCGAAGAATCGAAATGCTTCTTCGTTCCCTACCTCGGGAATGGTCCTCATATCGAAGCTGAAGCTGAACTCGCCCGGAATCACGTTGTCTTTCATAGCCGAAGTCCTTACCCATCCACCCAGAGCTACCGTAACGAACTTCGCTTCCTCTTCATCGAAAGGCAGCGTCGATGGTTTGGATCGTGCGTATCTATGGAAAGGTTCGAGGATCTTGGATACGAGGAGACAACCCTTCTCGAAAGCGTTCACAGCTCTCCACGGACGCGAAGCATGTCCCTGCCTACCGAAGACCTTAACCACGCCTCTCACCATACCCTTGTGACCTACCGCAATTCGTTCGCTAGTCGTAGGCTCAGCTATCAGTACGTACCTAGGTGCAACGCCAAGCACTTCGACTAGGTACTTCGTACCGATACCACCGCTCTCCTCATCGGGTACGAAAGCTAGCTCTACGCATCCACGAAGCTCGTTCCTCTCAACCACGTATCGAAGAGCTGTGAGCATGCATGCGATACCGCTCTTCATATCCGTAGCTCCACGACCATAGACACGGTTCTCGACGATCGTAGCCTTGAACGGATCGTAGCTCCACCCATCGCCGGGAGGAACTACGTCGTAGTGACCGTTTACGTGTAGATCGATCCTATCGCTGCAGTTCCTAGCCAACACCAGGTACCGCGGGTATCCACGGTGTTGCGGTGCGTAGGGATAGTGTTGATCTAGGTAGCTCTCGGGAATCTCGATGATTCTGACTTCGAATCCGAGCTCCTCTAGGTAGCTCTTCAACAGCTTCGCCATCCTATCGTAGTTCGTTCCTGGAGGGTTCACTGTTGGGATCTCTATTAGCTGGGATAGAAGATCGATGCAGTGCTCAACGAGATTCATTCGAGGCACCAGAGAAAAAGAGGGTTTGCGAGGAAAAGAGGGTTGCTAAGGTTAGTGCGTAGGTATGACGCCGGGGAACACGCTGTTGAGTGGGACTGCGAATAGGAAGTACGCTATGTAGTTGGCTAGTGCGTAGCCTAGCGTAGCCATGACCACGGCTACGGGTACGAGTTCTGGGACTCCGTAGACGTTGGCGCAGATGGGTGCTGTTACGGCGCCTCCTATGTTTGCTATGCTGGCTACGGCGGTGGTAGTCCAATCGACTTTGAGAATCTTCGCCGCTAAGGTCATCACTCCTACGTGTACGGCTAGCAGAGCCCAGTAAACACCGAACAGTACGAGTACCCAGTACGCTTTGCCAGCCATCTTGTACAGGTTCGTTACGTCCGCTATGTATATCGTGACTATCATGTAGAGCAACCACATACCTATCTCATGGCTTAGCGGAAGGTTCCTAACGCCGGGTACGAAGGTTGCGGCAATGATTGCGAAGGTCGTTGCCAGTATTACCACGGGTATCTTTACTCCACCTACGTAGATACCTTTGGGTCCCGCCCAGAGCTCCAGCATGAGCGATACCATGACTACGAGGAATGCGTACGCGGATAGCAACATCAGTTCGCGTTCCGTAATCTTCCTCTTCTCCTCCTTTGTACCAACCTCTACAGCTTTGGCACGGAACTCTTCCGCGATTCTACGAGCGTTGAAGATCGGTTTAACGAAGTTATCGAAGGTTCTTACCCAGCCCGTTCCAGCGAGACCGAAGATCAGCGCTACGTAGAGCGAGTAGGCAACGGATCCAGCGATTCTGTGGAATGCATACCATTCACCGGCTGGATGGAGCATGCCGAAGACGGCGGCATCGTTCTCGGATCCACCGATCCATGCAGCTACCTTGCACGCGATAACCTTCACGGTCTCGGGACAGAACCCGGGTACCATCGAGGCTAGCGCAACGGCTACGTAGCCACCGAGTAGCGTACCGATGCTTCCGGAGAAGAATATGAGGAACGGTCTCAATCCGAGGGTTCTGGCCACGGCTTTGAGGTCTATCGATGCTAGGAGTAGTGCTATGGATAGCGGTACCCCTACATCTACCAGAAGCTTCCTAAGCGTGTACACCTTGTCGCTCACGGCAGCTACGTACGCTTTACCCTTGATCAAAGGTACGTACGTAGATATGTTTGGAGCTACCTGTTTCGGTATCTTCACCGCCGTGATCACATCT
>JAMOOB010000027.1 GCA_027066265.1 Desulfurococcales archaeon | reverse complement strand
ACGTTACCCATACAAGTATTGAGACGTGGATAGACGTAGGAGAAACTGTGTATGCAAACATAGTTTCTCCTCACGACATCATCATTAGTTCGCAGAGCATAGCAATAGCGAACCAGGTTGGTATGCGTTACCAATATCTGTTCTCGTTCGTGAAGGTCTCGTCCGCATACTCATTAGTGGTTACAACCACTACCGCAACGTCTACTAAAACAGTTTTGAAGGATACAATGGAGTCTCTGCGCGAAACAACGATCGCTGGCGTTGCGTTGATGGTTATGAGCATTCTCATAGTTGCCGCGATATATCCGTTGATTAGGGTTACTTCCAAGGTAGGCGAACTAGGATCGTAATCGTTAAACGAGGACGTATCGCTTTACGCGTTCCCTCAATCCTTCCAGCATAAACGTGAAGAATCCGGCATCCCTGAGCTTCTGATCTATCTTGTACAGCTCTTCCGCGACCTTGTCGAAGCTTCCTCTGTACGTCTTTACCAATTCGTAGGGGCTCTGCTCTACGTAGCCGAAGCCCTTGAGTATCTCCTTGGCTCGTGGATGCGCTGTGATCGCCTTGATCCTGTAGTACCCCGTACCCTCCTCGATTATCTTGAAGCTTACGCACTTCCTTGGCTTCAGCGGATACTCGAAGAGCACGGCTATTGGCTCGCCGTGCTCGTACGGAGATACTCCGATCCCTACGTACGCTAGCCACTTATCCATTAGCTCCGGGCTCCACATCTCTACGAGGTACCTTACGTGGGGAGCGTAGCGGATCAGCGTCTCGGCTGGATAGCCGTAGTACGACCATCTGTGCTCGATCCACCAATGATCTGGATCGAACGTTGTTCCCAGCCTAACGTCTCTAGCGATAGAGTGTAGCAACGCTATCAGTTGCTCTCCTTCGATGACCTGCCCTTCTAGCCCCTTCAAGAATCTTCTTATCGTTTCGTCCGGTGCCCACACCTTTAGCACCAGGCATGGATAGCCCCAGTTGAGTAGACGGGGTATGAGGTGGCTAGGCATACCTCGCCTCCCGAATCATTCCGCTGGGATCGCGGTAGATAATTACTTTGCGCTCGGGATCGATCGCCACGATATCCTCCCTACGGATCCTCGTACCGTCGGGGAGACGGATCGCATCCTCCCTCAGATCGATGACTATCCACATCCCGGGCTTTGATCGGATCAGGATCCTCTCGGCTAGCTTCTGAAGCAGGCTCAGCACCCCTGCTCACCGCGCTGTGCAACGTATGGAGAGCTATCTCGGTTGCGGTACCATGGAAGAGTTTATATCCCACGTTTCCAGAGGATGATCACGGTGAGGTCGCATGCCCAGAACGGGTCTACTCGAGGAACTAGCTAAGAAGTACGGCATTGAAATCCGCGAAGTAAAGAGCAAGCTAATGAAGAATGCTGTCGAGGCAGCTAAGAGGCTGTACAAGGAGCTATACGGAGCTGATGTGCACGAGGTTAAGGGAGACTTTAACAGATGGGTCAAGTGCGTCGGAGCGTGCGTAAGGGCTATGTGGAGGATAGTGCACGAGAAGAAAGAGATTCCAACCGTTGAAGAGATCCTCGAGAGAGCTCGAGAACTCGTTGCTACCCCTGCCTAACGCTCTAGAAGTTCCTAGATCCATACCTATCCCAGCTCCTCTTTTTCATCGTTTCCCCGTTTCTCGGTGCGGTCGTTCCTACATTGATGTCGCTCTACGTTTATCAAGCTCGATAGCTAGGCGGATCCTCGGGAGCGTGCATGAATCTCGAGGATATTGGTCAGAAGGCGTTCAGCTTTGCGTTGATCTACGCGTTGCTAACCACGGTGTTTACCATAGCCATGCTCTCGGCAGGGATCAATCCACCCGCAACGTTCAAGGCGCTCTACCTCCCATCGACGTTCTTCTCGAAGTTCGTGATGGATCTGAGAAGCAAGCTTCCGTCGAACTACGTTCCCAGCGACGTGTTCGCTACGATGGCTACCATCACGGCTGTGGCGGCGATCGTGCAGTTCGTGTTCTCGTTGCTGTGGGGATTCCTAGCGCTGATAACGGTCTTCGCCTACATTATTCCAGCCGAGTGTAGCTTCCTCGTCCCCGTGCTGTACTTTATCGGTGCGTTTCTGCAGGGAATGGTGTGGTACTACGTGATAGTCAGGGTGCTGAGCAAGCTAAGGATGTGGTTCGTTTAAGGTGGGGAAAATGGCTCTGAACATCCTTCAAGGAGAGTACAGCCCTGCCGAGATCAGGATAAGGATAGCGTTCCACATACTCAACGAGGTAGTTCCCAGGATGCTCGAGGAGGGAACCCCGATAACGACCAAGGTAGCGCTCGCGTACACGTGGCTACGCTTCGTATGCAAGGTGCTACCTAGGGAGTGCCCCGAGAACCTACCGCACGAGCTAGAGAAGTGGAGAGCCGATACCATAGAGCGCGTAGCGGAGATCCTCATCACGTACGCCGTCAAGCTCCTAGGAACGGGAGTGCTACCGCCCGAAACAGCTACGAAGATAGCTATGCAGAGCACCTCGATGGTATGAACCATGAAAGAGTTTATATCCTACCTTACGGCTGGAAGCAACGGTGAACCCGAATGGCAGAAGCACCGAGCTGGGCAGAGGTCGAGGGAGGTCTTAGGAACGTTATAACCGTTGTAGGCGTACTGATGGGTGCAACCATCCTAGCCGGTACGGCAATATACGTCGTCAGCGAGTTCAACAAGAGCTCTGGAGGTGTGATAACAAGCGACGTGAACCTGATAGGCAAGGCTCTACCATTCCTCGGCATCGTCGGTATCATCGCAGGCGTTGCAGTACTTCTAGTGATCCTAGTACCGGTAATCAGGAGTATGACAGGAAAGTAAGCTATCGTAACGTCTACTCGATCCTTATCTCAAACGATCTGTTTTTCCTTCTTACAACTATTCTCCTTCCGCTTACGCAAGTATACCTGACCTCGAATCCTCCGTTGGTGAACATCTTGACCACGGCATCGATGAGCTTCTCGACGTCTCGGCTCGTGCAACCCGCTTCATCGGCTACGAACAGTAGGTCTATCATCGACTCCTCGAATCCCTTGTTCCGAGAGTAGAAGTTTGCGTCGAATGAACGCACATAGATCACCCAAGGTCTCGATCTGTTCTAGGTTTATATCCACTCCATAAGCTTTGTAGAGCTTCGCACCCATCGACTTGTACATGCAGACGTTGTCCTCGCACTTCAGCTCGTTGCGGAGTCGCTCGAAGAGCTCGGGTCTGCGCCTACTTATGATGTGCAGAAGCTTCCTGACCTTGAGCCTTCTACCGTTCGAGATGCTTAGCCGATGAAGATCCTCGTCCCTACACACCGCGATCAGCACCTCCAGAACGCTATCCATTCTCTGCTCCCATTGAGCGGTAATTAGCCTAGGAAATCTATATGCGTTGCTGGTGTGGATCCATGAACCTCGTTGATCTCCTCCCCAAGTGGTTGGCGGACAGGATCGCTGCTATGACCCGAACGGACGACGCGCTGGAAGCCGTGAGTAGGCTCTGCTCGATGCGAATGACCGAGCTCGCGCTCATCACGCTCCAAGGAGCGATGAATCCCCGCGGTGAAGGGCTCGAGGTAGTGCCGATCTCGATGAAGCTGGATGCGTGCTTCGTGATCGACGAGGACGAGCATCACGGATACGTAGTTCTCGAAGGCGAGCACGGCGGGGCTCGCGACATCGTTTGCATAGCCTTCGAACAGCACGAGGTTTCGGAAGGAGGAATAGAGGAGGGTGGAGAGTACGTAAGGAGATGGATCACGTTCAGACCATGTACGAGGAACGAGTACGAGTACGTGGAGACCCTCGTCGAGGGATCCGAGAAAAGCGTGTTCGTGAAGATGGAGAGCGCGTAGCTCCGCGCTACTTCTCGGATACGAACACTAGGATCAGCCCCATCACTATCGCTAGCGTGAACACTATGTGTGCATACGGAGGTACGAAGCCTAGGCTGAAGAGGAGCTCTATCGCTACGCCGAAGCATATCAGCCCTATCCCGATGCTTTTCACGCTCCCCCTTCCGGCGAGCCCGATCAGCAACGCTATCGGTATGAGCTGTACCAACCACGCTAGGTACCCCTTAAGCATCTTCGCGTACTCGTACTTCGGAACCTCGCAACGTTCGAGGAGCTCCCCGCTCGTAGCGTTGTACACCTCGATAACGATCTTCGCGTAGTCGCTGACGTTGATATCGTAGTAGTAGTTGCAGAGACCCTCCAACGAACTCGTCGAGTTACACATCGCGTCGAGATCCGTAAAGTTCAGATCCTTGACGAGCACGGTATCGTTGTATACCTTTACCTCGATCGGTTGACACTCCTCGGTATAGTTGTAGTTGTATATACACGTATACACGATCCTCAGAAGATCGACGTCGATGTAGCCGATCCTCACGTTCACGGCAGAGAAGTTGTAGACCACGACCTCGCTGAACCGAACCATTATCGCGGTGGTGTTCGTGGTGTTCGTAACGGTCACCTCTATCCCCTGCGCCGTTACCACAGCTGTGGGGTTTGGCGAAGCAAGTCCAGCGAGTGAAGTGCATAGATATAGCGCTAGCACGAGCGCTATGTAGAGAGCTCTACCCATGCTTTCACCGCGCGGATATATACCTCGTAGCTTCATAAGCGTTCGGTGTTGGGTATGGATGGTTCGTTCCCGTTCTACTTCCCGATAGACGTGCTGACGAGCCCGTTCACGTTGATAGGGATAGCCTTCATTCTATTCGGCGCGATAACCGTGCCGCTAACGGTGAGGAGGATGCTTAGGAGGGGAGAGATCGCTGATCTCTACGCGCTGATAATAGATAAGCAACATAGGAAGATATACAGGATCCCGATGGTAAAGCTCGCCGATAGGATATACGGAGCAACGAAGGACATGATGCTCTTCCTATTCATGCCTTCGCGGAGCGTTAGCTATACGTGCTGGTTCAGCTCCAAGGTTCCGTGCGTCCTAGCGTACAAGAGGAACTACATAGCGCTACCCATCGATCCAGCCTTCGTAAGCGCTCTATCCGCGCTGATGCGTACGGAGGAGCTCGCCGACATTCCAAAGGACGAGCTGTCAAAGATAATATCGCACCTCTACTCGATGCAAGAGAAGCTGATCGGGCACATAAAGATCTCTCCATCGCTGGAGATAGCGATGGCGTTCGACGTGGAGAAGATGCTTACGGAGTACTTCGATAAGGTGATGGACGACGCGTGCGAAGCGATACAGCACTTCTTCGCGATGTCCAGGAACTACCAGACGTTCCAGAAGTACGTCGAATCGATGCAGAAGTTCGTGACGGCGAAGTACGCGTGGATGAGGTGGTTGATACCGCTACTCATAACGATCGGCATAGTGTGGATCCTAGTGAACGCAACGTTCTCGTGGTGAGGCGCATGGGTCTCGACTCCCTGAAGAACATAGCTACGCGCCTGATCTCTAGGAGGAGCGTTGCCAACGCTTGCGAGAAGCATAGGCTGTTCGCCAAGATAGCTACGTGTAGCAAGTTCACGACGGATCCGAGCCTCGGGAAACCGTGCTTCGTCTGCCGAGGGAAGGGGGTCTTCGTTAGCTACAGCTTCTCTAGGTATCCCACGGTCTGTGTAAGCAACGCTGAGTACGACATGGTTCTCCTAGCGCACTACCTACTCTACTGCGCCGAGAGCATGCTTTTCCCCGCAACGCTCGTAGCAACCGTAACGATGCTCCCCAACGAATTCGTTGAGGAGAGGAAGGCGAGCAAGCTCGTTAGGAAGCTCTCGAAGTACTCCAACTACCTCCTCGAAGCGATAGAGCTCCTACCGCAGGAGCTACCACCGTTGATAGCGGTGAAGGATGGGGAGCTCGTCTACAGAACGTCTAGCTTGGTAGAGTGTCCGCTGAGGTACGTTCTGCTGATAGCGAAGAAGGTGGTTCGCGAGGAAGAAAGCGAGGAGAAGGAAGGCTCCGAATCGACGGAAGAGATCGCTGAGAAGAGCGACGAGGAGCGACGCGAGAAGGAAGTTAGGTACTTCGTGTTCTTCGTTGGAAGGAGAGCGAGGAAGTAGATCCCCACAGCTGTGGAGATCCGCGAATCCGCATCTCGCGTTTTTGTGCCTTCTTTCGCTCTTCCGTTCCGGGATCGCTGATGAGTAGCGTTCCGAGGATAGATGATTCTGTGTTCGAGATCGTTAGGGAGATCAAGGTTCTCCACGCCAAGTACGTTAGCTTGGTTAGGGGCGCTCCGGCGAACCTCATCGAGCTAGCCAAGCGCATCTGGGGCGCGGTGGTTACGTACCGCTACGAAGATAACCCCGTCGTGAACGTTGATCTCGCTTCCCGGAGGCTGTACCTAGCGGCGTTGATTGCGGAGAGGTTCGCTCTTCGAGTCAAGCGTGGTCTCTGGAAGCACGTTACGGTAGCGATAGTCGGTCTCGGAGGGAGTGGCAAGACTACGTACGCGGTTCTCTCGGCTTACGGAGCGCTGAGGCTATGCGGATTCAATCCGCTGGAAGCCGTTAAGATGGTTGGCGCGTTCACGTTCTTCACCCCCAACGACTTCGTCAAGGTTGCCAGGAGGCTCATAGAGAACAAGGAGTGGGTTCCGTTCATGATCATAGACGACGTCGGTGCGCAGATATCGAAGTACTGGATCTTCCTAGGGCAACACTTCTGGGCGTACCTCTTCTCGATCCTGGATCAGCTGAAGGATTGGTGCGGAGTGCTGATAATGACCGCGAGGAGCTTCAACTCCATCCCGGCTAGGCTCCGAGAGATCACGGACATCGTTGTCGAGGCTAAGGAGGTCGACGTCGAGGGTATGATACTCGACGTATTCAAGTTCGTTCCCTACGACGACTACACGTCGAAGCGTAGGAGGGAGAGGAACGCGCTCGCCGTAGACGTACTCCTCCCAACTGTGAGGATGCCGCAGGATCTCTGGAACAAGATGGTGGAGGCTAGGAGAACCACCGGTCTCCGCAGGATCCAGATCGTTGACAAGATGCTGGAGCTGTTGCCCAAGGTCGAGGAGATGCGTCTCGAGAAGTTCGTGGAGAAAGTCGAGAAGCGGATGGAGGAGGCTGAGGAAGAGGAAGAGATCGAGCTTCCGGAAGAGGTGCATGGAGAGGTTTCCACAGCTGTGGATAAGGAGCCGAGCAACGCAGGGGGCGAGGAGCCATGAGCTTCCGCGGACTCTTCTCACCTACCCTGATACATGGTAGGAACTACATCGAGACGCTCCTGCTTACGTTTACGCAGTACGAGTTGATGAACCGTAGCCTCGATGTAATGGAGTTCATCGTGAAGAGGTTGGAGGAGGAGATCGTTGCCTTGAGCTACGCGATTCCCTACATACGTAACCTGTACCGAGACTACGTGAGGAACCTTCTCGAGAAGGAGTTCAGGGATCTACCTCTTCCCGATCTCGATGAGAGCGACTATCTCTACGATCAGGTGCTTGGATGGATGTACAGGCACGCCAAGCAGATACTTGGATCGCGATACAACGCCCTTACGGAGAGCGAGCGACGCAACAATCTTCGAGCTCTGTGCGTCCGCATAGTCAGAACAGCCCTGATGGCTACGCTCTACAAGTGCGGATTGGTATCGATCAAGTAGGGTGAGAGGATGAAGCTCACTCGATCCGATAGGTTTAGAAAGGTGTACGACGTCGATAACCACTACGTGGTATTCGAGTACTACGCAAAGCCCCCCAGACCAATCAACGCGTTCGCAACGCTCTACCTAGAAATGCTTCAGGAGAAGTGCTTGCGCAGATACCGTTACACCAGGATAGGTGCAGCCATAGCGATAAACAAGGCTACGCAAGCGATAGATGCTCTGTGCACGATATACGTCAAGCGAACGTATCGAGGGCTATGCGTAGGGAACCAAGAAGGGATGGAAGCAATCAAGAAAGCCCTGATGCTGTCGGACATCAAGAAGGTAGAGATACACGATTCGCAACATGGAGAAGGTAGCGAGCAAGGTGGCTAGCGTTTGCCGTACTTCTTCTCCAGCTCCTTCACGAATTTCTTGAATTCTTCACTTACGGACTTGAAGACCTTCTCTTCGATTTCTTTCCACGTATCTTCATCGACTGTTCGATGCACGCAACTCCACAGCATCGAGAAGTACATTAGTGGCAACGGGAGTCTCTCCATTATTTCGATAGCTGTATGTTCGTCGAGTTCCTTTGTTATTACGTTCAGTATCGATCCGGGTATGAAGTATACGTACTCTTCATTCATGTTAAAGACGAACATCGTTGGAAATACCTGTAGTAGCTTTATCACGAAATCGATTATTGTGAGATCGCTAACCTCTAGGTAGATCTCGAAGGTGTAGTCACCGCTAGTAAATCCGTACAGGAGCCCCTTCATGGGATCCCAGTACACGTTGTTCTTTCGTTTGTAGTACAGGTTTAGGTTGGTTAACGTATCGGCATCTACCTCGAACGCTATGTAGATCTTTCTGTGTTCGCGAGAGTACCAGAGGCTCCACTCAGATTGATAGGTGCGTTCCTTGCCGTTAATGACTTCCCTAATACGGATAGGTGTAGCAAACGCGAGCGCAACCATCCTAGCAACGTCGCTCCACGTTATCGCCTTTGAGCAGAGCTCCACAGCTCTCTTAGCATTATGAGGCAACGAATCTATCAAGCTCATAAACCTTGCAACAAACGAAGCATCTATATTCGACGAAGCTTTGGTAGAGCCCACTCCTTCTCACCGCCCACCAATCTACATAGAATACGCATTTAAGGCATGCGACAGGTGCTCGTAGCTATTGATACACGCCATGCTCTTAACTGGGTATCGTTTTAGATACGTATCCATGCTTCGGGAACCATCGCATTGAGCGCCATCCATTTCTCTAGCATTGTGACGCTGTTCATTACATCGTCTATCGCATCCCTCAACGTTATTACTGCGCTTTCCTCGTACTCCTCATCAAAGCCATACTGATATACTGTCATCTTGATGATCTTTATCGTGTATTGCGCGAGTTGCGATACGAGTGATCGTAGACGTTCAAGATTGTGCTTTCGCACAATGTTCTTGGAGTCAACGTTGCGCACCGCTAGATCCGCAACTGTTTCTCCGTAGGCATTCGTTACGACGAGCACCAGGTCGCGGAGGCTAGACATCTTGCATCGCGACGAATGCCACGGTGCGTACGTCGTCTTGATCGGTCCAACGAACTCGAATTTGCTACGCGGTATCGTAACAATGATGTACGGTCTGAGCGCTTCTCTCAACGCGTTGCGAATATCGCTATCGCTTGCGTCCACATCGAGCTCCACGATGAGTCCGTACACCTTGTTACAGCAATCAACCGTTTCCTGCAACACTAAGCTGTTCCCTATCCGTGCCAACGCATAGTTGCTCAACCTATTGAGTGGTAGATACCGCTCATTGCCGTCGTCATTAACGAACACCAGCAAAGGCGAGTGTAGCCATGTTTCTGGTGTGCTTGCACTGATCGTACTCAATCTATTCAGTATGCGGTCAAATATCTCCAAATGCGAAGGATCGTACAGGAACATGCGGATCGTGCGCATATGGATCCCCCTCCCGTCCGAGGGGTTCTACCCTCGGATCTCGGGGAACACCAACGAGAGACAGACAAAAAGAAGATTTGCTTAGTCAAAGAATTCAGATTCAGTCGTACCGAGTCCTCTCGTCGCGTTGATACAGCTCCTTTAGCAACTGTACCTGTTGCTCCTTTGCTAAGGCTCCTCGCTCTAGCGCTTCAGCGATCCTTCTCAGCAACGCTATGATCTCTCCGTGTTGCTGATCGATCCTGCGAAAGTCTTCGTGTAGAGCTCTAGCCACGTAAGCTTCGTTGATGAGCCTAACCGTTTGCGGTGTGTACATCCTGGACGTTATCATCTCTGCGAGCTCGCGAGCTATGGTCGGTATCATGCTCCTAGCCTCGTCTAGAGACATCATTGATACCGATCTCGCTCCTGGATGACCAACGATCTGCCTACCGACGAACTTCGTGTTCACGTACTGCTCAATGATTTCAGTCACTTCCGGCGTTCTCCAGTTCTTTGCAATTATGATTGCGTACTGGTTGGTGCGTGGATTGAACGTTGGTACGATCGCTACCTTCGCTCCAGTTACTGCGCATAGCTTCCAGGCTGTCTTCCATGCAAGTCCTTGTGCTGGTAACTCCATCGTATAGACTACGTCGCCAACCACTTGGTACGGCGGTAGCTGTATCGGCTGAACCAGCGTCTTTGCTACGTTAATTACTTGATCTGGCTCGATTCCGTGCTGAGCAATTGCGTAGCTTAGAGCGCCGACGTTTCCACGAGACGCTAGGTACTGCCTGTACTCGGTACCGATCCCAAGAGCATCTGCTAGCCGTTCTCGCTGGAACTTCATTGCTTGATCCAGATACTCAGCAACATCGATTTCTAGCGATGTCGATACCCTACCAGCTATCGTCTCGTCGAAGTCTGCCACGGCGCCTACGAGCGCCCACTTCTCGGTGAAGCTATCGACCTTTCCATACATCCTCGGTACCAACATCGATAGCTCGTAGGAGCTACCCACCACGATAGCGATCACACCACTCTTGTTGAGGATGTCAACCCACTGGCTGTGACCGTGGTGATCAGCCCACAGCACGCGTCCCTTGAACTGCGCGTGCGATACTAGCGCATCTACGTAACGCTTCGGGTTTCGGATGTCGACGGGTATATCCAGCATCACGATGTCTACGTTACCGAGGTTCTCGATCACGCTAGCCACAGCTTGCGGGGTTGTTGCTGGTTCCTGTGGGTTGGTGCTGAAGTGGCTGTAGACCTCGGCGTCGATACCGCTTCGCATTAGTGCGTACAGCGCATTGATGCCACAGCTGATGCCATGCACATCCGTGTCGTGTATCACCATGATTCTTCGAGTCTGGGTCGGGATTGGGCTCCAGCTCATCCGGCTCCACCCCGTTCAATCCGGTACGTGTTCCGTACCTCATCTCCGAGTGGTACAGTATATAGCGCCTCGGCACATCACTCAATAGAACATTGATTCGAACTCGCTTAACCGCAGAGCTATCTCCTAGGAAGCGTGGATAACAACGTTGCACGAGCGTTACCATGTCTTTGCTTGCAAGAGAAGCATGTATTTACATAGCTGTTGCAACATCGCTGATGGTGGTGATGGTGCACTACTCTCCGCCATGCGATAGTTTATTCATCAAAAAGGTTTTTACATAGGTGATGCAACATGGGATGGATCTGGTTCGGTTCTGAGCGAACAAAACGATGGTTCTGCATCATCCTGGCAAGAAGGTTACTTCTCCCAGCACGACTACGAATCCTCTCTGCTCGAGCATTGCTCGCAACTTCTCGTAGTTCTCTCCACGTGCCTTCACTTCGTAGTAGTGAAGGTGTCTACTCGTTTTGATCGGTACGAAGATGAAGGTCTCTACACCATCCGTAACCACGTAGTACCGCTTAGGGCTCAGGATCTCCTGGTACGCCTTCATCAACTTCTCGAACTCATCCACGTTGAGAGCTATCTTCGCCATTCCCACCACCGAGAACCTCTTGACTAGAGGATTGATTAGCTTAGCTATGAATGCCCACCAAATTAATAGCTCCTCATAACCGAATCAGTAACCAACGGAGGTAGGTGCAAACGCTATGCATAGACGAACCGCGTCTGAAGAAGCAAAGAAGCAATTAGCTGAAATGCTGATGAATGTACCAGAGCCACAAACTATCCTAGAACTGATAGAAGATGTATACCTAAGGTTAGCAGGTAGATATGGTGAGCCTGTGATCGTAGGCAATGTTGAAATATGGGGGTTTAAAGGGATATTTGAAGAGTTGAATTCCGAGCTGATGCGTAGGGGGTATAGAGCTCTAACGTGGCAAGAATTTGTAGAGTATCTTCACGAGCTCGAGAAGTACTATGCAAAGGTTTACGTATCATTCATTGTTTCGCCTAAAGGGACAATAGAACCTCACGACATAACTTTCTTTGAACCAGTATTCAAGCATCGAGTCTCGAATCGATAACGGAGACTCTATGTCTTTCGTTGTCGTTACGCTATATATCTCTACTAAGTTCATTTTATTGGTTGTTAGCTTCTATAGCTCGGCAGGTGTATTGTCAACGTATATATGTTGGGAAGATATATGCGTTAGTGCGTATAAGTCGCGTAATGGTCGATGGTTCTTGGTGGTGGGTATGGGGTTGGGCTTCGGTGAGTGGTTTAGGAGAATCGTTGGGTTCATCGATGTTGCGGTGATGGTGTCGATCCTAGTGGTCGTCGTGGTCTCTCCCTGTGCATGGACGGCGTTTCTATCGATATCGATCGCTCTGCTGATCCTCTCCGTGCTCGGCTTTGCAACAAGGCTCGGAGCACCGATGTGGTGGAGGTACATCGTTGCGAGCCTATCGCTCGTAGCTTCTTCGGAAGCAAGCTTTCTGCTGGCGTGCATGGACTTCTCCACAGCTGTGGATACGAACATCGCCGGCATCGCTCCCCAGCCCATCAACGATACCGTTGCCCAGCTCGGGATCTGGCTACGGCTATCGATCTACACCAACGCCATGGTTGCGCTCCTAGCCCTGGCACAGCCGAAATGCAGAAGAAGAGAACAGGTAGGAGAAGCAAGGGGTGCGAGAGCGTGAGCCTCAAGAACGAGGCTCCGCTACTGAAGCTGTTGCTCGATAGCGGAGAGCGAACGCTTACGAGAATGATCAAGCCCTACAGCAAGGTCGTGGAGAAGGTGCTGAACAGGATAAGAAGCAACACGTGCCCGGTATGCGGCAAGACCTTTCCCAGCCGACAACGCTTGCTGATGCACATCCACAGATCCCAGTCATGCAAAGCAACGCTCCTAGAAATCGCGAGAGGGATCCTGGAGGGTAGGAACCCTAGAGAACTCGAGATCCTCGTAGAGTAGCAGTAGCAAACACGTCTCCGCGCACATAAATCTCAAAAACCATTTCTTCGCGGTGAGAACGTGCCCATACCCGAGAGAAGCGAGCTAGAGAAGCTTCTCGACGAGCTGAAGATCGGCGACAAGAACCTTAGAAGCATATTGGTATGCCTACACGACGCAGCTAGGATACACGCACGAAGCAAGTACGAGGAGTACCTAGGAGAACAATACCTATCGCAACTAGACGAAGAATGCAGAAAGATCTACATCGTTGGCATACCGCTATCGATGCTAGGAATGTGCAAAGAAACAATACTCGGCAAGGGAACCAGCCCCCTACCACAGGAGTTCTGCAACGCAGCAACAGTATGCGTAGCCGTTCCAGCAACACAGCTAGGAACCTGGAAGAAACTCAAGCTCCAGAAAAACATAGCGAACCTAGCAACGAAGCTCAGCAAATGCATCGAGAAAGCTAAGAAAGGAGAAAAGAAAAAGAAGAAAGGATTGCTATCCAGGCTATTCGGAAGATAAAAAGAAAATAAATGTGAAAAACATGGATCAGCGATGTATGCTACACGAAGCATACGTTATGTGTTCTCCTCTATATACATGACATCTAACGCACGTTTCTTCGATACATGCCTCAAAATCGTCAACGGGCTCCTCCTCCACCGCCTCGCTTTCTGTATCAATATCGCTCTTTAGCGTCTCTACAATCTTTTCAGCGTCTTCAAATGTTGATAACGCTAATTCTTTGAGATCAATTTCTTTACCGTTGATTCTCATTTTTGTTGTATGTATAATTGCTTTAGGTTCCAACGCGTACAAAATCCCTTTACTCTTGTAGTAACCCACGTAGCTATAGGTTACCGGAATTCTGGCGATTTCTATACCACACAACGTTACCGCAACATCTACCGCGATACTGACTTCCTTAGTATAACCTACATACTTGTCTTCCTTGTCTTCTTCATCTTGGTAGCTTTCCCATATGCGACGTATCCATTTGAGCTTCAACGGATTCTCATCGCTACACAGTATCCACTGTCCTATTCGTTCTACAGTATTACTTTCGTCCTTTGCTGTCGCCACTTTTATTTCGTTGTATATCGTATGCCATGCAATTGTAAATTCTTTTGTGCGAAACTCGGGTTCGATCTCGGGCTTAATTTGGATCATGCGAGCTCACCCAGACATCTTCCACCTTCGAGGTATAAAATTTTTCTGAGAAAAATATAGATGAAAACCATAGAAAGGAGAGGGTGTGCAGTTGGTTCATCTTTCTTCGTTTCTCCACAGCTGTGGATATTGACAAGCATGAACAACATAGTTTATAGTATCTCGATAGCTATCGTGTACTCGGTGGGTTCAATGGGTAGAAAGAGGGGTGCTTCCCTCAAGAAGCCTGGTATTGCGGAGATTGAGGGTGCTCTGTACGAGGTGGTTCTGGAGACTGGGAGCGATAGGCTTCCCATCGATGCTATGAGCTTCGGCGAGTTGCTGAAGCGCGTCAACGAGAAGCTCGTTGATGCTGGCTACGAACCGCTTACGGAACCGCGCCAGGTAGAGCTCCTCAAGAAGGTTGTGCGTGAAAATACGAGGTACGACTACTTGCTCGGCAAGCAAGTGATAGCTGTTAGAAACCTCCTGATTCCGAGAACGACGCTCTACCGCGATATCCCAGACGAAGCGATTGAGAGAGCCGTAGAGGAAGCGTTCTGTAGATATCTAAACGAAGAGCTCTTCAAGAGGTTCCCACACCTAAGGAACCGACCGCTCCCAGCCCTCGTCGTATCGCTACAGGATCTCTACCCATACATAGCCAACGAGCTGAGGAAGCACGGATACCCCGTCCCATCGCTACCAACGCTCTTTGCATGGCTCAAGAACATCGAGGATAAGTACATCGCTAAAGGAGAGCACTACATCCACGTAGGCATACCGGACTACAGAGGAAAAGAAATACCGATCCCAGTACAGTTCTACCACCTTAGACACGTCAAAGCAAACATACTAGAAGCGTAGAGGATAGAGCCGTGCCCACAGCTGTGGATACCAAAGCTCGCTGAACGGTGCTAGGTTACGGGAACACTTTCTTTCATCGCTTTTTCGAGTTCTTCAAGGAACTGCCTGATAGATACGTCCCTATTACCAATCCTTAGAAGCACGTCTCCGTAGAGGTTCGTGATCTTGAAGTCGGGCTTCAGCTTGGTTAGCGCTTCGATGAATCTCAGAGCCTTCTCCCAATCCTCGAGCGGGTAGTAGAGCTGTAGCTTGCTCTCATAGACGTGGCGCAAGCTAACGTTCCTAGCACCGCTCATCCTCTCCAAACCCTTGATCAGATCGTCTATCGTTGCACTGCTCCAGAAATCCCTTGCCTGCGAAAGCTCTCCCTCACCACCGATCTCAACAACTATCCCACTCCTCACATCCCCAAACACCTTAACCTCGAAACACCTCTCAGGATCCCAACAAACCCACTCCTCCCTACCACGAACCTTCCTACACACCAAACCCAACCTCTTCAACCTATTGACAAACCCCTGAGCAGAAACCATCGCCTCGCCCACGATCTCGAAACCTCGCACAGAAAATAAACTACTTACCCAGAAAGAAAAGTAGTTGAAACACGTCACCACACCACGGAGAGCAGATCCGGAGAGAGCTATACCACACAGCAATACGCATCTCATCGAGTTCCGAAGGATTTCAACTCGATAATTTAGAAGCTAACGAGTATAGATAGAATAGAGAGTAATTACAACGAATAGAGGGGTAGCTCTCGGAGAGCGAAAAGAGGTTTACCTCATCTATATGGAGAGAAGAAAAGTGCTGAGCTTAGGTACGTCTCCACAGCTGTAGCTATGTATCGAAAGTTCGGAGGTAGGCTCAACGAAAAGAAACATTATCTACTTTACCTGGTAACGAGATCGAGAAGGGTGCGTACCTTTCTTGGTTGTGTCTGGTGTCCGAAGATCGTTCTAAGTACTTCGTCTATTCGTGGGGGTAAGGATATCGAGTATGCGCGTAGAATTCCTGGTAGATCCCATCCTCTGCCAAACGCTTCCGTAAAGCTTGCTCCGAGCTCGTAGTGTAGCCACGCTAGGTACTGCTTGAACGTTTCCTCGTCTATTCTTCCTCGCACCATCTTCCAGATATCGTCTATGACACCGCTACCGATCTCTTTCACGATCCTAGCGATGTCTAGCGGTGACAATCCCACGATCTTTCTCAGCAACTCGTGAACGAACTCCAGCCCGCTACGTGCCTCGTTGAGCACCGATCTATACACAGGTCTCAGCACTACCAGTATAGCGCTGACGATCGGCTCTCCCCTGAAGTACATCCGATCTATTTTCGACGCAAGACAAAGATCCCTAATCTGCTGAATCTCAACGGTATCGAGATAGTTGATGGCTTCGCGAAGAATTCGTATCTTATCCTGTCCAAGAAGCCTAGTTGCTTCAATACCTATTCTATGTACTAGCTCACGTTCGCTTGACACAATCATTCCGGATCTACTAAATTCGTCGAGAATACGCTCAACGAATGCTTTCCACGATTCTATGTTGTTGAGAGACCTTGGCTGAGCGACGCTATTACCCTCGCGCTTAGACATCGACAAACTCTTGCTTTTTCCGTTCACCTAGCTCACCAAAGCTCAGAATTCAAATCCAGTAAATAAGTTGAGGGCGTTCCACATAATCATTGTTATTGATAGCAAGTTCTTTAGATACGTATACAACGCAGTATCTGGGGATCGATCTATGCTCTATGCAGTTGGGTATGTGCGTGTCTCTACGGGGGAACAATATGCTACTCCGGAGGTGCAAGAGAAGGAGATTCGTGAGCTATGTAGTAAGAAGGGGTGGATGCTTCTAGGTGTGTACAAGGATCTGGGGGTTTCTGGAGGAATCTATCCTATGAATAGACCTGGGTTCAAGCGATGTGTTGAGAAACTGAGGGAAGTTGGTGGCGGGGTTATAGTTGCGTACGCAATAGATAGGATTGCGCGAATCAACAGCGAGGCGTTCATTAGGTTGATGAGCGAGCTGAGCTCGATGAATATAAGGCTGTACTTCGTTAGGGAAGAGTTCGTTGTTCATGCGATACTCAACAACCCGTTCGTAGGCGGCATACTTCTGAACCAGATAGTTTCGGTATCCAAGCTGGAGAGGGAATATATCTCCGATAGGGTTAGGCTAGCGTTTCAAAACCCGGTCGTTCGACAGAAATTCGAGAAAGGATTCGAGAAGAAGACCGGCTTAACGCTAACGAAGAACCTTCCCGATGACGTGAAGCGAAAGGTTGTCGAAATGCGAAGAAATGGAGCAACCATAAGGGAGATAGCCCAAGCACTAGGCATATCAACGTTCAAAGTACTCAAGATCCTTACAGAAGCCGGGCTAACAAAGCCGAAACCAGGTACGTGCCCCCGATGCTTCTCCAAACTCGAAGTAGACGACTACTACGGATACGTACGCGTCTACCACTGCAAAAACTGTGGATACAAGTACGTAGAGAAAATACAGCTATAAACATCTTCGGCATATTCATCTCTACAATCTGTTTTAGGGGAGGGGGTCTAAAACATATAAACTGATAGAATGAGGAGTGATGCGGCTGTAATTACAGTATTGGGAATCCTTGTGCTTAGCCTATGGCAAGCAATGAAGCTTCTATATCGCGTAACACAACAAGATTTACATAAACTTAATTAATTAGGAGAATCCGCGGGATGTTTTCGCGACACATTACTCTCCCCACGCAATGTTGTCGGCTACGTGGCTCTCTATCGCTTTGATTACGAGCGTCTCTACCTCGTCTCTACTAGCCATGAACTTGCTTGTCTGTACCACCTCTACGTATCTCTCGAGCCCTGGGAACTCCGTGGCTAGCAACTTGCTGATGATGCGCGCTATTCTCTCGTCCCTGACAACGGCAACGCATTTACTTGCCCTGAACTGCACGCACGTCTTTAGGAACCTTATCGCGAAGTCGAGATCGTCGTCAGGAATGCCAGACACGCGGTACCTATGGCTCTTGCTACCGTTGAAGCACTTGATGAATACGTCTATCCCAAGGGATCTAAGAGCGCGCTTCAGATCCATACACCGTTCACCTCGGTAGGGTCATCCCGTTTGGTTTAGGGTAGTTAAGGGTCGCCTATCGAGGTTCATCACGGTTTCTCTCCGCCAGCTCCTTCATTGGTTTTCCTCAGCGAGCCAGCGGAGGTCATCGAGAAGGTTATTAGTTGCCTGGGGTATATACCCTACGGTGTCTACCGCGTGGTGTCGCCAAGGTATGTAACTATCTGCTTACCGTTTCATGTAGATGGAGAGCCCGCTAAGCGGATACTTTCTACAGGGTGGCTATCGAAGGTGGTTGCTCATAGAGTGCTCAGAATAGTTAGGGAGAATCCTCTTTATCTTCAGCTCTCCGAGGCTAGGTTCCTGAAGAACCTACGTAGCGCTTGCTACGATATCTTGCCCAACAAGCGCTACGTAGATGGTGTGCTTAAGCTGGTGTACTCAACTCTTAGAAGTGTCCAGGCACTGAAGATCGATGTTAAACAGATAGAGTTGAAGCAGTGGCTCCTGTTTCAAAGCGATGGAGAGCCCTACGCAAGAGGAAATCTCAACATAAGGTTGTTGGAGCCGTGGAGAGTCAGGGTTCTTACGTTTGGCTATGACCATTCATCGGAGTACGTAGAACTCGAAGTTGTTGTACCGAAAGGATGGAGAAAGCTCATTGAGGTTCTCATCGAGAAGGCTAGCAGAAAAGAGGTTGGTTACCCTGCAAGGATCTATATCTCTGACTACGGCATGGGCAAGAACGGTCTTCATATAGCTGGAGAGCTACAGGTGATGGTTCCGTACAGGTTGTATTGCGAGGTTATGAAGCGCTTCGATTCCCCTCTAAGCGATCTCGTAGCTGGGATAGACGTCAACGTTGAGCGCCTAGATGTAGCTGTAGTATCTCCTAATGGCAAGTTAAAGCTTGTGAAGACCTTCTGGCTGGATGGAGCCATCCACATGGGTGTTAGAAAGAAGCGTGCTTGGAGCATCATAGGCGAAATAATTCACAAAATGTTGAGGTGGCTCTACCATAGCGGGGTTTCCACGATCTACCTAGAGAATCCCGAGATCATTGGCTATCTCCGCTACTACTGGGTACGCAACGGCGAGAGGAAGGGAAGGAAGTGGAACTGGAAAGTCTCTATGTTCAGGAACAGCATCATAGAGCGCATCACATGGAAAGCGCCTCTCTACGCTCTCAACGTAAAGTACGTAGATCCCAGAGGAACAACACGTTCTAGAGAGCACGACGAGATAATGAAAAAGTTCGGATTAGATCGCCACCTAGCATCCGCCTACCTCATAGCCCTAAAAGGACTTGAATTACCCTAAACTACCTTCACAAAGGTTTCTGCCCAGCGAGCGCGGAACGGTTGCAAAGAAGGTGGCAAAAGCTCAGGGCGCAATCATCGTCGTCGCTACGCATCTTCTCTATGCAGATCCTAATACACGTCTCGGGATCGCCCAGCAAGATCATGCTACCACCTGTCGACCAAGTACATCTTCATGAATCTGTGGAAGTGTCCCTCGAATCGCTTGGATTTCCTCACCACGGTCATGTTGCTCAGATCGATCACTCCGTACTCCAGCGGAACGATCATCAACGCGTAGTACACGTCCGTGGACGGCACCGCCAGGTAGACGTAGTTAAAGAAGTTCGCGCGAAAATCCAGTTGCCTAATTGCGTGAAACGCATTCTTCTCGTGTAGAGTCGCTTTCACCTCTACAGCGTACGTAGCGAAGTCGTCGCCGACCCTACGGAGCCCGAGAACATCGATGTCGGTACCAAGCATATCTATCCTTATCCAAGCCCTGTCGAGCTTCAGGAGCTCCGCGATTTGCTGAAGCTTGGTGTAGGGAACGGGCTTTGCTCTCCTAATCCGCATTCCGCACCAACCTTGCTAGCATCTCCCTAATCCTTTCGCTATCGTACTGCTCCAATCTACGAAGCTCCGAATCCTCTTCCCACCTATCGACGAAGTCATCGATGAGCGCGCGCGTCCTTCCAGCCGTAGCGATGTCCAAGATCTTCAGCACGTAGGTACATACCGGATCACCACCATCCTCGCTCCACTCACGAATGCATCTCCTCAACACCTTCCTATCGAGGAACTTCGCGAGCTCATCGATCAGCCTATCGATAGCGCTACGATACTTATCGAGCTCCCTACCAAGCTCCTCGACACGCTTCCGAAGAACTTCGTTCTCCTTCTCCAGATCTCGCACCCTTTGCTTGAGCTCCTCAACGAGCTCAGCACCACATATCTTACGTACCTCATTCAGCTCGCACCGAGCAAGCTTGTAGAGCTTCCTACACTCATCTAGTTGCTCCCTACACTTCTCCAACGACTTCCTGCACTCCCTCAACTCCTTCTCTAGGTAGTCGACCTTCTTTGCGTACTCCATCGAGATCTGCTTCCTAAGAGCGATCTCGCCACCGAGCTCGTAGATCAGTTGCCTAGCCCTATCGATGTCTATCCTAACGAGCAACACCCTACCACGCCTGGAATCCGGTACCAGCTCCTTCGCAACAGGGCACGGATCGATACCGTTCTCCTCGCAGTACCTAACGATGTGATCCACGTAGCGCTTGATCGACGAACGAGCGATCCTGTAACCGTCTCCGAGATCCACGTAGTTGGGAAGATCAGCGATAACTATCTCCGAACCGTACCTCTCCGCAAGCGTAATCATTACGCTGAGGAAGTGCGGTATAGCTCTCTCCCTAGCACGATACACGACTCCCACCATTCTAACGATCAGGCGCAGAGCATTAAACGCGCGGAGCCTCATCGTCGACAAGAATTAAAGAAATTGATCGTGGAGACGGTGCGTCCACGTATCGCTACGTGTGTAGGGTACGTTTCGCTACTACGACTATCTTCGTTGCGTTGTCGATTGCTGTGACTAGTGCGAGCGATAGGAATAGCGCTGGCTCTTCGAGTATGAGCGTTCCCGCTATGCATACCAGCGTCGTTAGCGCTAGGTTCGTCACCACGGATCTGATGATGCGGAGCGATTTCTCGGTATCCATCATCACGGGAATCGTGCGCAACTGTACTATTCTCGACACGATCATGAACACCGTGAGGATGACGAACGCTATCAGGTACGGTATAGATTGCGTCGATGTGCAGAGATACAACGCTATTGTTGCTAGGAACTTGTTTATGATCGCACCGAGGTTGCGATCCATTTCCGAAACACCATCTACCGCTTCAACGTAGAGCGTTAAATGCGCGGAATCTCGTGCACTACACTTAAAGTGTGTGCAATGCTTTCATGGCTCGGGATCGAAAGAGCTAACCATCCGCAATGTGGGGTATGCAAAGCGTTGAGGTCTCTAGCTTATTAATCTTCTCGGTTCAGCATGGATTCGGGAGAGGTTCATGGTTAGGTTCTTCGCATACGATGTTAGGTACTACGGTATGACGTTCACGATCTTTGCTGGATCCTTCGAGAAAGCGTTTCAGAATACACGACGCGACGAGTGAGTGGAGATGAAGAACATGATCGTCGAGGTCTGTCGCATGTGCTACGTAAGGATCGAGAAGAGCGGAAACACCTACCGAATCGATGTCGTTACGGATAGCCACGAGATAACGATCGCGTGCAACAAGCTCGCAATCGACGACAGGAGACCGAAACCCGTCGTACCGCTAACCAACTTCATGGAGACTATTAGTAGCGAAGAAGCATCGAATACAGGTGGTTAACCACGAGGGTTGGATGAGGAGAACGATAAGGGATGAGAAACGTGGCTAGGCTCGT
>JAMOOB010000026.1 GCA_027066265.1 Desulfurococcales archaeon | reverse complement strand
GAGACGTTGCATGGAATGGTTAAGCGGTTACTGCGCGAGAAGCTACGCGAGATACGAGGATCTCGCGTTCGATAGAGTCGAGTAGCTTCATAACCGCGGTGAAGCTACGGTCGTCGACCTCCTGCTTCTCGCGGAGCTTGCATAGACCGACCCTTATTCGGAACAGTACCTCGAGCACGGCTCTACGCGTATCCATTCCTCCACCCCGAGCTCGGTACGTTGCGAAGGCGTATATACGTTTCGATTCGAAGAAAGCGAATCGATTCCGTTCGAAGAGATCGCGTTAAGGAGCTTTCAAACGGTTAGAAGAGCGATGAGCGGAGAAAAAGCGGGTTGGGCTAGGTACGGAGCGCGAAGGCTAGCCGCACTCTGGGTAGTCGTCCGGTACCTTTGCTCTGAAGTGCTTGCCGGTCTCTGGATCCTGGAACAGACCGATCTTCACTCCCTTCCTTCCTCTGGGTGCCAGCATCCACACCTTCTTAGGCACCAACTCCTTCTCAACACCGCTAGGAGTCCAAACCCTTACGGGCTGGGTGCAGGCGACCATTGGGATCACCATCGGTAGGATTCCTGGATCGAGGTATAAAATGCTATGCGTACGCATCGCTCAGAACCAGTAGAGCAGTAGACAAAACACGTCCCAGCCACAGTTAACCGAGCAGGAGAAGTTTTGACAAAGCGTGTGTAGCAGGAGCTACAAAAAGGTTTATGGTATGGGTTCCCATCTACCGTCCTTTATGTAGATCAAGGCGTTCTCCCTTAGGAACCGCAACAGTTTTCTCTCGGGTTCGCTGAGCTTGTTCCATTCCTCCTCGTTTACCGGGTAGGTCTTCAACCTAGTCATGAACTCGCGGTAGAAGCTCTTCTCGACGAAGGCGATATCTTTCTCGCACTCGATGACCACCACTTCCTCCGGATGGCTCTTCATGTACTTCACGAACTTCTCGGGATCCTTGAGCCGAAGCTCCGATAGCAGGATAACCCTCTGCTTCTTCAGGATATCCAACGCCTTGGATCGTCTACCTCTCGATCTGTTTTGCTCCACTCCACTCTGCTCCGGAGTACTCTGCTCTGGAGCACTCCGCTCCGCGGTACCGTACTCCACTCCACTCCGCTCTACTCCACCGCACTCTACTCTACTCTGCGGTGCTCCACCGCACCCAGCTTTCTTCTCTACCAGTTCCAGCAACTTCTTGGAGAGATCTTCCCAGCTCGATGCCTTCAGCAACTCCTTCAGCTTGCAGAAGTTGTTGTACGCTTCCATGGTGAGGGTTATCTTCTTGCAACCGTACTTACCCATTCTCGCCACCCCAGTTCAAGAGCATCAACGCTATCACGTCGTTCACGTTGCCGAGCCCCACCTCTCTACGAATCCTCTCAAGATCTTCGTACACCTCCCTCTTTACTTGGATCCATACGTAGCCCGGATTCCTTTCATCCTCGACGACGTCGGGAGCGATCCTACGTCCAAAGCGCTCCACTCCACTCTGCGGTACGGTACTCCGCTCTACTCCGCTCCGGAGTACTCCAGAGTACTCCACCGTGGAGCACCCCGGAGTACTCCACTCCACGGTGCTCCGGAGCGGAGCGTAAATGGGTTATGCTCATCGGCGTGGCTACCGTGGCTAGAGCAACGGGGTACGGTTCAGAGGAAGGAGGTGAGGAGGTAGAGGATTCCGAAGAAGATGGTTGCTGTAGTACCTGCTACCAGAAGTACTACGCTCGGTCTCGCCACGTCGATGCCGGCGTTCGATAGGTTTCTACACATCCACGATACGAAGCACCTCATTCCCTGCACGATGATGTAGGCGACAGTGTAGGTACCGATGTCTGCCACTCCGTAGAGCGCTACGTAGACTGCTAGACCCGTGGCGTAGCTCATGACGAGCGCAACGGCTTCGTAGCTCAGCTCGCGTACCTCGTACTCCAGCGATCTCGCCTTCACGAACCTCTTGGCGAGCCTAGCACGGTAGTAGGACAAGGCATACATCGCGGGTAGCGAAACGCAGGAGAACAGCGCTAGATCGAAGTAGGGAGGAGCGATGGGGAAGAGCCTTAGGAGGAGCACGAGGAAGACTATCGATAGAAATAGGTGGAGATCGTAGCGCAAAAGCGATCCCAAAAAGGGTATGGGTTTGAGCTACTTAACCTTCTTGATCACGGACTTGAGCGTAGAGATCGCTTCCGTGACGCACTGCTTGAACTCCTCCTCGTTCTTGGCGACCTTGGCGCACGCATCGAACACTGGCTCGAATATTTCGGCTAGCGACGTTTCTCCGATCACGAACTCGTCGAGCTCCTTCTTCAGCTTCTCGATGAACTCCTTGCTAACGCTCATGTTCGTCACCTTCTGCTAACGAACTTCCTGTTCCTAGCTATGTACTCTGCGATCATGGTGGATGCGGTCTTGGTAGCGACCCTGAACGCCACCACGAGCGCTATCACCAGTATCGCTACGAGGAGTAGCACCATCCATAGCTGTAGCGTTACGGCGAAGGTCTGCGTGTAGTGCGCAACGACGCTGTAGTCCTTGGTGGATAGATCGAGCGATACGCTGGACTCGTTAGTCGTTGTGCCGTCGTACTCGATCCTGTCGAGGACGTACTTGTACGGTAGCTTCACGACCTCCTTCGGGAACGATACGTTGATGATCTCGTCGCTGTAGATCGTCACGTTGGTATCGAGCTTGAACTGGACGGGGAAGCCGTTCGCGGTTACGGTAGCCGTTACGCTCACCGGTACGCTGGTGAGGTTGGCGTGGTGCATGGCGGAGGCGTTGATGGTTGCGGAGGTGTCTCCGGCTACGGTGACGGTCGTGAGTATCGCGTAGCTAGCCTTTACGAAGACTAGGTAGGTACCGTTCTTCACTGTGAACTTGGCGATGCCGTTGGCGTCGGTCTCGGCGCTCCACTGATTACCGTCTGTATCGTATAGGTACACCGTTACGCCGGTCAGCGGTTTGTTGTCAGCTCCGACGACTGTCAACGTCAGCGTGTAGGTCGTTTGAGCGTGCGTCACCGGTAGCGTTGCTACGCTCGCTAGAATCAGCACGGCGAGTACGAGGGGTGCGTGCAGGGATCTCATACGTTCACCCGCTCTCGATTACCTACTGCAACGGATAAAAATATGTTCTAGCCGTGGGGAGCGATCGGGATCCCGTAGCCCGTGATGAAGTCCTTGAACAGGAGATTGATCCTCCTACCGTTGTGGAGCTCCCACTCGATGAAGTCCCTCAGCGTCGGATCCTTGCCGTGGTGCCAGTAGCGGTAGTACTCGATGAAGTCCGCGGCTATCCCAGCCATGACCGGCGTAGCCATGGAGGTACCGCTCAGCGCAACGTAGTACTTGCCAACCATGTACTCGTCGGGGAACTGCGCGTACTGTGAAGCCGTTGACACTATCATCACTCCCGCGGCTACGAAGTCGGGCTTCATCCTCGCGTCCACGGTTGGACCGAGCGATGAGAACGGTGCTAGCCTATCGTGGTACGCATCCCATGCTCCAACCGCTACCACGTGCTTGGCTACGGCTGGAACCACTATCGTGGTCGGGAAGTTGCCTTCGTTTCCAGCCGCTGCGAAGATCCACACGTGCTTGTCGAGGAAGATCTTGTCGCACGCTAGGCTCAGCGGATCGTTGCCGTTGGAAGCGAAGGATGCTCCCCAGCTGAGCGAGAGTATCTTGATGCTGTACCTCTCGCTGTTGTTGTAGACCCACTCCAGCGCGCTTAGGCAGTCGTCGAGCGATGCTACGCCATCCTTGTTGAAAGCCTTGATTATCACGAGCTTCGCGCAGGGTGCGATGCCTCGGTACTTCCCTTCGCTAGCCCATCCTCTAGACGCAATTATTCCGGCGACGTGCGTGCCGTGCCCATTGAGATCTAGAAACGCTGGCTCTCCGTACCTCGTCCAGATATCCTTGTCGAACGCTAGGAGCGCGTCGATGTCGGGGTTCTTCTCGAGGTTCCACGTTACGTAGCTACCGTTCTCCCACCGGTAGAGGATCGATACCAGGATCCTGATGATGCTCCTGCCGTTCTCGTCGAAGAAGTCCGGATGGGTGTAGTCTATGCCGGTATCTATGATGGCTACCGTCACGTTCCTGCCGCACCACGTTCCGTCCGCTCTATGGAACTCGTTGTCGATATCCACCTCCCGGAACTCTTCGTACTGCTGTATCGGTAGGTAGTACACCGGCGCTTCGTGCATGGTCTTGGCTCCGTAGATGCTGACCACGTTCTCTTCGCGGAGGAGTCTATGCACGGTTTCGAGATCCACCACCGTCTTGCAGATCCTGAGATCGCCGAACCTCCACATCTTCGCGCACCGCAACGATAGATCCAGGTTCCCCGTGTAGGAGATGTACGCGGTCGCGACCTTGCCTCGATG
>JAMOOB010000025.1 GCA_027066265.1 Desulfurococcales archaeon | reverse complement strand
ACATCGAGAAGAGACTGAGATCCGGAGATCGTTCATCGCGTAGTTGAAGAATTGATACGTAATGCGTTGCTTTGAAACTTAGCTACTCGACGATTCGTAGACGATGCGTATTCCCATCTCTATCCTCCTACATTGTTTCAGAACCTTGTTCAGATCCACAACGATTCGTGGAGGGTTCTCTTCGAGTCTATAGCTGTAGATCTTAGCTTCTTCGAGTTCTTTCACCAATGCTTGGGCTAGCTCGGCTAGCTTCTTCGATTCCTCTAAGCTTCTCCTATCACCCTTCGTCTTGCCGTAGCGTTGTCTAGCCACTAGAATCCTATCGATTACGTTCGTGGCTCTACCCAAGGTTGAGCACCTTCATAGCCTCGACTAGCTTGTCGTAGACGTTCTCTTCGCGAGCACGTTCTTCGAGGTATCTCCGATCCATCTTGTTCCAGAGAGCGTTTAGGAGAGCAAAGACCTTGTCTCGATCTTCCGAACTATTCCAGAACTTCCAGCCAGCTAGGTACCTAACCACGAGTTCCTCGGGTGGTTCGAGCCATAGACGTAGCTTCCTACCATCGATCAACACCTCTACTAGTACCGGGCTCTTCTTCCTAGCGTAGACAGCGCCGACGATGTCTATACCCTTGGACATCAAGCTACGGAGTCTCGGGATATAGATGCGTAGACCTCTATCGGCTACGGTTCTGAGAAACCTTTCAAGAATCTCAGCACAGCCAACGCCCTCCACAACGAGATCGATATCCAGCGTTCGGTAGGCAGCACCCGTATAGATCTCGACAGCGAAACCACCCGTCACGATCAACCTACAACCACGTCGTTCGAGAACCGTGTTCAGCCACGCTACGAAAAGTAGAAACCTCTCCGTATCGCTAGAAACAGCTTCCAACTTCTCAACGAGCCACGTATGGAATTCGCGAAGCATATCATCGAGCTCCAATCTCGGACCCGTATCCCTAGCTATGTACTCCCAAACATCTCTGTACCCCCGGATCCGTATCGAAGCCTAATTCCTCGATGCGCTGGATGGCTAGCGAATGCATAGCGTGTGCTAGGATCCGAAACTTCGATTGTTATCGGATCCCGCGAGACGCGATCCTTATCTATGGACTGCGTAGGCTACGGCCATGGCTATGGGCAGCGCTGCGAGGAAGAAGATCGTTGTGTAGAGATGGAATCGAAGGGTTTTGGAGCCGCTCAACCTCATGGCTACGAGGTTCGCTACCGAGGATATCGCTGTTGGTACTCCACCTAGGTTCACGGCTACGGTGAAGAGGAGCCAGCTATGGGCATGGTCTACGAGTAGGAGCGTTGCTGGAACGTTGCTCACCACCTGGCTCAGGGCGATGGCTAGGATCGCGACGTCGATCGGTGGAGGTGTTAGGATACTGGAAAGTGTTTGGAAGTCTAGGAACATGAGGATGAAGATCGCGTAGAGTTCGTAGTCGAGGAGCTTGTAGAGCCTAGGCTTTGCGAGGATCGCTGGGATCGACATGGCTAGGGCTAGCCCTAGGAAGCTGAGGTGGTGGAGGTGTAGGGTTAGCGTTGCTGCGAAGCATACGATCGATGCGATGGCTAGGGATCTATCGAGAGCTACGGGTGGTGGAGGCGGTAGCTCTACGCATCTCCGCGGCATGAGTAGGTAGGTGTAGAGCACGAGCAGGGCTAGGAGTGCGAGGGTTGGGATCGCCATGGATGCTACGAAGACGTGGAGCGGTATACCGAAACGGGTAGAGATGATCACGTTCTGAGGACTACCCACCGGGCTAAGCATGGAACCAACGTTCGCGTCTATGGCTAGCAGAGCCACGATCCTCTCGATCTCGATACCGATGTGTTTGGCGAGCGCAACGCCTAGGGGTACCGATATCGCTACCGCGGTATCGTTCATGAAGAGCGCTGCTATGGGTACGAAGATCATCTCGAGCAGGACGAGGATCCTAGCAACGCATCCACGCCCAATGCGCGCGATCCCTACGCTGATCAGTGTTAGGAGACCCGAGAACTCGATGAATCTACACAGCGTTAGCAGAGCCACTATGAGGCTAAGGGAATCCGTATCGAGTCTACGAAGCGTTTCAACGACTTCGAGAGGTCTCCACGCAACGAGAACGAGTAGCAGAGCTAGGAACGCGGTTAGGAATGGATGTTCCGAAACGATTCTAGCGATTCGCGAAGCTACTTCACCAACCTACGTACCTCAGCAGTGAGACCCACGTCCGGGATCAGCTCGCTGCCATCCCTCGAAACCTTGATGTGGGCAACTATGTAGAGCTTCCACGCCAATGGAACGATCCACGCATCCTCGGGTTCCCTAAACTCGACCGCATCCACGACGCGAAGCTCTTTCAGAACGCTATCCATAACCATCCTAACCTCGTCGAGATCCACCTCTACACCGAAAGCCTTTGCGGGGCGACCCTTAGGCGATGGACAGCGAGCAACCGGATCGTAGTGAACGCGATCCAGAGCGTAGTCGTGGTACATCAGCGGAACATCTACGTGCACATCGCCGGCGGGACCCCTACGGACTATGGGTGGTCCGAAGAACATGTATGGAAGCGCTCTACGAACCGTTTCAATAGCGCGCTCCGCCTGAGAAACATCGATGCTCGGCGAAACCCTCGTCGATACCCTTACCGGTGGCGCGGATTCCTTGCTCACGGAGCTCCCCGAGAACACGAGGTTGGTTGCAGACTCTTATCGATGTTCATCGCCGATCGATCGCGTGATCTCTAATACGCTTCTCCTTCATCGACGATTGTTTGCAGTACTGCGACGAGCCTCCTATCGCGCGACTCTTCAATGGATAGAAAGTATGGGCTCCGGAAGTACTCCTTCTCCTCAACGCTAAGCTCCTTCGTAACGCTCGGTGGAACGACTACTCTTCGAAAGAGTGGACCAAGCTTTTCCAATACACCTGCATGTTTCAGAGCTATGAGTGGAGAAGTGTTTGAGATCGCGATGTTGATCCCTTCACTCTCTAGCGAGTTCTTTAACGCTTCTCAACTCTTCTTCAAGCTCCTTCTCATCCCAGTTAATCACACTGATCCTTCTTCTCGACAGTTCCTTCATGGAATCCTCTAGACGTAGACCCGCGAGCTCGGCAGCTAGTAGGAGACGAGCCTCGTACTCATCGATACCGACGTAGTCGGGTACGCTTATCTTCAGAACCTTAGCGTTGCTCAACCTAGGTAGCTCGCAGTAGATCTACACCGTACGAACTTGATAAGGTCTTGCCTTCGCAACGCGATTAGAAGCAGAGATCGCAAGCTACGAAAGACATGCTTGTTTCGTGGAGCGGCATCTCGGATGCGTAGGGACTTCGGAACCGATCCGGATCCTGGATGGTTTCGGTCATCGATCGTCAGCTTCACGCCGGCATCGCTACGGATGCGAGCACGGTCTTGGAAACGCATCGATGTCGATCTCCACGCGGTGCTTGCGGAAGAGATGAGTGTCTCTAAGCGGTTGCTCCCGATGGATTCGATGAAAGCTAGATATATCCGCTCCTAGCCTAGGATCCGTTCAGAGGCTTGGGTTCGGGGTGCGATCTTTGTGAGGATAGCTATAGTCGGTGCTTCTAAGGAAGCGATTCTATTGGCTAAGAGACTCCACGAGCTTGGTCACGAAATCATTGCTCTAGACGATAAGAGGGATAGGATCGACGAGATCCGTAGCCAGCTAGACATAGCTACGTTCATAGGGGATCTAAGGACGTTGAACGTCTACGACGAGTCTAGGATACACCGCGCAGACATAATCATCGCTGCTCACGAGGACGAGGCTATGAACATCATTGCGTGCGCCTACGCAAAGTTCAAGGGTGTTCCCCGGATCATAGCCGTTACCACCACTACGGAGACCGCAAACCTACTCAAATCGATCGGGTTAACGGATCAGGTAGTGACGAGGGAAGAGATCCTTTCGAGAGCGATACTCGATGCATTGATAGACATCAGAAGCCTAGAGGTATCGAAGGATCTGAACATAGCGGTGATAGACGTTGAGAAACATAGGAGCTTGCTGAACCAGAAAGTTGAGTACCTAGAAGAGAACGGGCTGAAGGTGCTTGCCATAGTAGACGAGAACGGTAACCTAGAACCGTGCCCACCCAAGGAGCGCGTCCTCAAGCATGGTCACCGCGTAATAGTGGTCGGTAGGCTTAGAAACATAAGCAGAGCTCTAGGCGTAGGTATCTAGACCCAACCCCGTTTTTATCGTTCGAAGCAAAGATTTTCATTGCTTACAAACACCGTTCCTAGACGTACATAGACGAAGTTAGCAACGTTCGCGAGCAGTACTGCAACGCTTAGAGCTCCTCCATCTAGTACAGCATCCGTTCGTCCACGGATCTCGTTCTCGAACAACGAACCCGATATCCGGATCCAC